>JAITEC010000181.1 GCA_031282225.1 Oscillospiraceae bacterium
CAAGGTGAGCGTCAGCGAGACGCTGCGCATAAAAGGCGACGTTGGCAATGCGACGGGGAACATCGACTTTGTGGGCAACGTGTACATAACCGACAATGTATTAACGGGCTTTTCCGTCAAGGCGGGGGGAAACATAGACATAGGCGGCGTAGTCGAGAGCGCGAGCCTCAACGCGGGCGGGAACATCACCATCAGGGGCGGCATGCGCGGTTCCGGCAGGAGCGAGGTGCGCTGCACCGGCTCTCTCGCGGCAAAATTCCTCGAGGGATGCAAGGCCGTTGTATACGGCAACATCAAGGCATCGTCTGTCATAGGCTGCGATATCACCTGCGCGCACAAAATGGACATAACGGCGTCCCCCGGCGTCATCATGGGCGGGCGATATGTGGTGGGCTCCGATATCACGGCGTACAACATAGGTTCCGGCGGCGGCGCGGTCACGGAGCTGGAGGTCGGCGTTCCGGCGATTTTTATCCAGCGGGGCGAAGAAGTACAGCGCGAACTGAAAAATATTACCGCCGAGGCCGGGAAGCTGGGCAGGCTCATCTCCCTGCTGCGCGAACACAAAGCCGCAGGCAGGCTCTCCGGCGACAAGCTCGCGGCATACGAGTCCGCCCTGCGCACATACTCCGAGCTGGAGGCCTCCGCACAGTCCTATCAAGAAGAGTACGCGCGCATTATGGAAGAGGTGAGCAGCGCCAACACCGGCCACATCCGCTGCGGCGGCACGCTGTATGAAAACGTACGCATAGCGATAGGCTCCGTTCGCCTGTCGATAACCGACCGCCACCAGCACTGCAACATATTCTGCCAGGACAACCAGATACATATAGGCACGTTTTGATCGATTTGGACGGGCGGGCATGCGGAAAACGCGCGTTGAAATCGCGCGCCCGCCCGTGTATAATAGTCACAATGCCGCAGCGGCGCGTATTTGTCCCGGCTGCGGCACATTTCGGGGCATTTGAAAGGAGGTGGGGCGGCGTGGACGAGGACAGAGGGTACAAGCTGAGTGAACTTGTCGAGGAGCTTCGCCTTGACATTATCTATGCCTCTACCAACTACGAGGCGCTGAGGATAAATACGGGCGACGTACATCGGCCCGGGCTCCAGCTGTCGGGGTTTTACGACTACTTCGACCCCACGCGGATACAGCTGCTGGGGAAGCAGGAAGTCGCGTACATGGAGAAATACACGGCGCCGGAGCGCTTGGAGAGATATGGCAAGCTAATGGCTCAGAGCATCCCCGTATTGATAGTCTGCCACGACGCCGAGATATCCGGCGAGCTGATAGAGGCTGCAAAACAGTACGACGTCCCCGTCTTATACAGTTCCGAGAACACGACCGATGTCATGTCCTCCACGCTGCGGCTCATCAGAAGGGCGCTGGCCCCGCACATGACGCGGCACGGCGTCCTCATGGAGGTATACGGCATAGGGCTGCTCATTCTGGGAGAGAGCGGGGTAGGCAAGAGCGAGGCCGCCATAGAGCTGCTCAAGCGCGGGCACCGGCTGATAGCGGACGACGCCGTGGAGATCAAGGCAGTGGACGTGAATATGCTCGAGGGTACGTCCCCGGAGCTGATAAGGTATTACATAGAGCTGCGCGGCATAGGCGTTATAGACGTGCGGCAGATATTCGGCGTGGGCGCTATAAAGGCGAGGCAGAATATCCATCTCGTGGTGAACCTCGAGCCGTGGCAAGAGGGCAAATTGTACGACAGGCTCGGGATAATAGAAAATACGGTAAATATGATGGGCGTGGACGTTGCGACAATAACGATACCGGTCAGGCCCGGGCGCAACCTCGCCGTCATCCTTGAAGTCGCGGCGATGAACCAGCGCCAAAAATTCATGGGTTACAACGCCGCGCTAGAATTCACGAAACAGATAAACAAGCATTTCGACGAGAAAATGTGAAATGTAAACGGGACTGCCACCGTGCAGTCCCCGAAGGGGGCTCTCCGCAGTGGAACTTCTGATAATATCCGGGCTGTCCGGCGCGGGCAAGAGCCGCGTCGCGGCATTATTGGAGGACATGGATTACTATTGCGTGGACAATATGCCCGTAGCCATGATGCCAAAGTTCGCGGAGCTGATAAACAGCGCTCGCGGCAGATATGAGCGCGTCGCGATGGTCACGGACGTGCGGGCCACGCGCAATGTAGGGGAGCTGTTCGACGCGCTGGGCGGCATGAGGGACATGGGGAGCGAGTACAGGATACTCTTTGTGGAGGCGGATGTAGCCACTATAGTCAAGCGCTACAAAGAGACGCGGCGGCGGCACCCGCTGGAGGCTGCGGAGGGGCTCTTGCTCGAGAACGCCGTCAAGAGGGAAATATCGTTACTCTCTCCGCTGCGCGAACAAGCTGACGATGTCATCGACACGACCGGCCTGACTCTCGGCAATCTCCAGCGGCGGCTGTTCAGCCAGTTCATGCAGGGGCAAGACAGCAAGGCGATAGGCGTAAGCGTGAAGTCGTTCGGCTTCAAACACGGCCTGCCTATCGAGGCGGATCTCGTGTTCGACGTCCGTTTCCTGCCCAATCCGTACTATGTGAGCGGACTGCACTCAAAAAGCGGCATGGACGAGGATGTAAAGTCATATGTATTCAGTTTTGAACAGACTGTGATGTTCATGGATAAACTCCGCGAGATGATGGATTTCCTCCTTCCGTATTACATTGAGGAGGGAAAACGCTACCTGGTCATATGCGTGGGCTGCACGGGCGGCAGGCACAGGTCGGTCGCGGTAGCGCAGGCACTTGCGGAGCACCTCTCCGGGGCAGGTTACGAGGTGGACTGCATCCACAGGGACATCGATAAAAACAACTGAGGTTTTTTATGTCGTTTTCACGCGAAATAAAGGCGGAGCTGTGCAGAAGCGAGCCCTGCTGCGGATTTTGCGCGGCAGCGGAGTGTTATGGGATACTGCTGTATTGCAACAAGTTCTCCGCCGGCGAGATAAAAATCGTTACGGAAACCCGGGCTCTCGCGGATCGACTGCCCGTCGTGTTTGAGCGGGCGTTTGGAGTCGCGTTTGACTCAATGCCCGGCGACGGCGAGCGCGCGGGCAAACACGCGTTTGCCATAAATGTCCCGGATAAATTGGATGTCCTTTTTGAGACATACGGTCTGGCGCGCGGCGGAATCGTGGCGCACCATATCAATTTGGGCGTCCTCGAATCAGAGTGCTGCCGGAGGGGGTTTATACGCGGCGCGTTCTTGGCGGGAGGCTCAATAACCGACCCCGACAAGAGGTACCACCTGGAACTCGTCACCGGCCATTACAGCGTGAACGGGGAGATGCGCGCGCTTCTCTTGGAACAGGGGTTCGAGCCGAAGGCGCTGATCCGAAACGGCAACTACGTCGTCTATTTCAAGCACAGCGGCGCCATCGAAGATTTTCTCACGCTCATCGGCGCCCCCCTGGCGGCTATGAAGCTCATGTCCGCGAAAATTGAAAAGTCGATGCGCAACAGCGTAAACAGGCTAGTCAACTGCGATACCGCCAATGTGTCCAAGACTGTGGAGGCGGCCCAGCAGCAGATAGAGGCAATAACAAAACTAAGTGTAAGCGGTGCCTTGGGCGACGCTCCCGAAAAACTCAGGCGGGCCGCCGAACTGAGGATCGCGCACCCGGAACTTAGCATTGCGCAACTCGGGGAGATGAGCGTCCCTCCCGTCTCCAAATCCTGCTTTTACCACAGGATACGCAAACTTCTCTCCCTTTGCGACCAAACGGCGCCGGACAAAAAAGACGCCCCGGACAATGCCCCCAGGTGAATTCATATTGAATTCATAGTTGACACGGCGCGCCGGACTCATTATAATAGGCGGGAAATGCGCGCCCGGCGCTGCGCGCCGAGACGAATTGCTATTACAGAGAGGTTCCGAAATGCTAAGGACATATCAGCCCAAAAAAAGGCACCGTTCGAAAGAACACGGGTTCCGCAAGCGGATGTCAACGAGAAACGGACGGAAGGTGCTCGCGCGCCGGCGCGCGAAAGGCAGGGAAAAGCTGTCGGCATAAGGTGCCGGTGCGGGAGGGCTTTTTGATATTTACCGTATCGCTGAAGAAAAACCACGAGTTCAGGCGGCTCTACAACAGGGGGAAAAGCGCGGCTTCGCGCTATATGGTGGTGTATTGCCGCAAAAACGGGAGAGCGGAGAACCGCGTCGGCATCACGGTCAGCAGCAAACTCGGGGGCGCGGTGCGTCGCAACCGCATACGCAGAAGGCTCAGAGAAGCATACCGCTTAAACGAACGGTCGCTCACGCCGGGGCACGATATAGTCATAGTGGCCCGGCAGGGGAGTTATGACGCCGATTTTGGCGACCTGTCGCGCGATTTAATGAGGCTTTACGGCAATGCAAGCGCGCCAGCCGCGCCGTCCGGACAAGCCCATGCCCGAAGGAGGCGGTAGCGCTTGAAGAGGGTTCTCATTTCGCTCATTGTGTTCTACAGGAAGCGGATATCGCGTTTGTCCGCGCCCAGGTGCCGCTATACGCCTACATGTTCCGCGTACGCGCTGGAGGCCCTTGAGGTGCATGGCGCCGCGCGCGGCACATGGCTGGCATTGCGCCGCATATTGCGCTGCCACCCTTTCCGCAAGGGCGGGTACGATCCGGTTCCGAGATAACCGTAAAATAAATTTGGGGGCTAAAAATGCTTAGGGCCATTGCGCAGCCGTTTGGCTGGCTGCTTTTGAAATTATATGAAGTTTTCGGCAATTACGGGGTGGCGGTCATACTGTTCGCCCTGATCGTCAAGGTCGTATTGCTGCCGTTCCAGATGAAGAGCAAGCGCGGCATGATGCAGCAGTCGCAATTACAGCCCCTGATGAAGGAGCTTGAGAAAAAACACGGCGCAAACAAGGCAAAGTACAACGAGGAACTCGCCAAGCTTTATAAAGAGGAGGGCGTAAACCCCGCCTCCGGTTGTGTGTGGTCGCTGATACCGCTGCCAATCCTGCTAGCGCTCTACTACGCCATCCGTTACCCGATAACAACAATGATGGGCATAGGCGGCGACGCCCTGAATGCGCTACTGGCGCGCATGGCGGAAGTGGCGCCGCGCAGCATGTGGGTAAAACTTGGGTTGGATGCGTCCGTGAAGGCCGGCAGCGATGCCGAAATAGCACAAGCGCAGTTTATAGGCGGGCATTTCGCGAATTTTGCCAATATTGAAGGCATCGGCGACAAGCTCAGGCAGGTGGACTACAATTTCCTTGGCATGGATATCGGGTCACAGCCTTCATGGAAGTTCCTGTGGACCACCGACTGGGGCAATCCTGCGGTTTGGGGCCCGCAGCTCGGGCTTTTTCTCATACCTATCGTGACGGGCATACTCACATTTTTGTCCTCGCGTATCGGCGCGAAGATGAACCCCATGCAGCAGCAAGAGGGCCAAGGGCAGGGTTCTATGAAGATGATGATGTATCTCATGCCGCTCATGACCGTGTATTTCGGTTTCGTGGTTCCCGCTGCGCTCGGCATATACTGGGCGGCGGGTTCCGTATTCGGCATAGCGCAGGACGTATGGCTCAATAAGCGGTACACTAGGATTCTGGAGGCGGAGAACGCGGAAAAGAACGCGCGCAGGCGCGCGAAAGAGGCGCAGCTCGAGGCGAAACGGCTTGAGACAGAGCGCAAAAAGGCTGAAAGCGCCACGGAAATCAATCCGAACACGTCCAAGCGCAAGCGGCAAGTCTCTGAGAAACATGATCAGTTAGCCAAGGCGTCCGAGTGGGATAAAAAGCACACGCCAGACGAGCCGGAATATGAGCCCAGCAGGCAGGGCGCGCGCCGCTTCGCGCGCGGGCGCGCTTATGACCCTGACAGGTTCAACGAGGAGGACGCGCAAGAAGGCGGGGAGGAATGAGCATGGCAATAAAATCAATTGAGGTCACCGGTAAAACAGAAGACGAGGCCGTGGAACTGGGGCTGGCGCAACTCGGTCTGACGCGCGACGACGTATCCGTCGAGATTATCGAGAGGGCAAAAACCGGGTTCCTCGGCATAGGCAGC
>JAITEC010000215.1 GCA_031282225.1 Oscillospiraceae bacterium
TAGAGGCGGAAGTAGTTTTGGAACGTTATTGTGGCGAGCGAACGGCTCTCGTGGGCAACTTTGACGTGTTCCTTCGCCTCAATTGCCTGGTGGAGTCCCTCGGAGTAGCGGCGGCCGAACATGAGGCGGCCGGTGAACTCGTCGACGATTATGACCTCGTTGTCCTTTACGACGTAGTCCACGTCCCTGTGCATTACGCCGTGCGCGCGTATGGCCTGGTTTATGTGGTGCGAGAGCGTGCTGTTGTCGAGGTCGGAGAGATTTTCAATGTTGAAATGGCTTTCGGCACGGGCGATGCCGCGCGCCGTGAGCGTCGCGGAGCGAGCCTTCTCGTCGACGACGTAGTCAAACGACGCGCTCTCGTCGTCTTGGGCCTTGTCGTCGATGGTGGCGTACACCTGTTTTTGCAGCTTCGACACGAAGTCGTCTACGCGCGTGTACATATCGGTGGACTCGTCGCCCTGGCCCGATATGATCAGCGGAGTGCGCGCCTCGTCTATGAGGATGGAGTCCACCTCGTCTACGATGGCGAACGAGTGGCCGCGCTGCACCATGTTTTGCTTATAAAGCGCCATGTTGTCGCGCAGATAGTCGAACCCGAGTTCGTTGTTGGTTCCGTAGGTGATGTCGGAGGCGTATGCATCGCGCCTCTCCGACGACGAGAGCCCGTGGACTATGAGGCCCACGCGCAGCCCCATGAATCTGTGTACCTTGCCCATCCACTCGCTGTCGCGCCTGGCGAGATAATCGTTGACGGTGACTATGTGCACTCCGTTACCGGAGAGCGCGTTGAGGTAGGATGGCATAACGGCGACGAGCGTCTTGCCCTCGCCGGTTTTCATCTCCGCTATGCGGCCCTGGTGCAGCACTATGCCGCCCACGAGCTGTACTCTGTACGGGCGCATGCCGAGCACCCTGTCGGAGGCCTCGCGCGCCGCCGCGAATGCCTCTGGGAGAAGGTCGTCCAGTGTCTCGCCGGAGGCCAGGCGCTCCTTGAACTCGGCGGTCTTCGACACGAGATGCGCGTCTGTGAGCCCCTTGTACTCGTCCTCGTAGGACTCTATCTTCAATATTACGGATTCCAGCGCTTTCAGCTCGCGATCGCTGTGGCTCCCGAATATTTTCCTCACAATAGATTTCAACATAAATGAATACCTCGATTAATTGACGGCGCCCCGCAACAGGGCGCCGTGCTCGCGCTCCAGCAGCGCCAGGATGCCGCGCACCGCCGTGTCTGCGTCCTCGTCCGTCAGCGTCGCGTCGTCGGAGCGGAAACGGAGCGAGAACGCGGCGCTCTTTTTGCCCTCGGGTATGGGTGCGCCGGTGTAGACATCGAAAAGGGCGGCCTCTCGCAGGTATATGCCGCCGCCGCGCCTTATGGTGTCAGTGAGTTCCGCCGCCGTGACGGATGCCGGGCACACGACGGCTATGTCGCGCTCCACGGACGGATAGCGCGGGAGGGGCGCGTACTTCGGCTCGTCGGCGCGGAGGCCGAACACGCGCTCGAAGTCGAGCACTGCGGCGTATGCCTCGGGCAGCCCGTAGTTTTCGGCGATGGAAGGGTGCACTTGCCCCGCCGTGCCTATATGGGTCCCGCCGGAAAAAATCTGGGCGCATCTGCCGGGGTGGAAGGCGGCGTAGGCCTCCTGCGGGCGAAATTGCGCATCGGGCACGCGCAGTTCCCGCAGCAGCGCTTCTACAATGCCCTTTAACGCGTAAAAGTCCACGTTCCCGTATGCCCCCAGCGCCAGTTTGACGCGCTCGTCGGGCAGCGCGCCGCCGGACGGGGAATACACGCGCGCCGCCTCGTACAGCCGCGCCTCCACGATGCGGGCCGCGGCGTTGCGCCCGAGCTCTCCCAGCATCGATGGCAGGGGTGTCGTGCGCATTACGGAGCGGTCTTCCCCGAGGGGGTTGAGTATTGTTACGCTGCGGCGCTCGGGAGCGTCCTGCGGCAGGTTTATCCTGTCGTAATCGGAGGGGCTTATGAACGAATATGTGTATATCTCAAAAAAGCCCATGCCGCGCAGCAGCGCGCCGGCATCCGAGAGCGCTTGCTGCTTTGCCGTCAGACCGCCGCGAGCGGCGGCTCCCTTGAAGAGCGTGGGCTCGATCTTGTCGTACCCGTAGAAACGCGCGACCTCCTCGGCGAGGTCCGACCAGTGCTCGATGTCCCCCCGCCACGACGGGACGGAAACCGAGCCCTCCGAGACCGTGAACCCGATTTTCCCGAGGATTGCCGCCATGCCTTCGCTATCGATCCGCGTACCGAGCAGGGCGTTTATTTTTTCGGGCTCGAGCGGGAGCGAGCGCGGGACATATTCGCGCGCGCGTATGTCTACAATGCCGTCGAGCACCTCGCCCGCGCCTAGCAGTTCCACGAGTTGGCACGCCCTTTGCACGGCGGGCAGGGTATTTTGTATGTCGAGCCCTTTCTCGTACCGCCCGGAGGCGTCCGTGCGCATGCCGAGCGCGGACGCCGTGCGGCGTATGGATACGCCGTCGAAGTTTGCCGATTCAAAAACCGCGTATTCGGTATTGTCGGTTATCTCGCTGTTCCCGCCGCCCATGACGCCGGCGACGCCCACGGCTCTTTCCGCGTCGGCTATGACGAGCATGTCCGTGGACAGGGCGCGCTCCGCGCCGTCGAGGGTGCGTATGATCTCGCCCTCGCGGGCGTTGCGCACCGCTATTTTGCCGCCGCCGAGGCAGGCGTAGTCGAAAGCGTGCATCGGCTGGCCGTACTCGAGCATGACGTAGTTGGTGATATCGACGATATTGTTGATGGGACGCACGCCGCAGGCGCGCAGCCGCTGGCGCATCCACTTGGGCGACGGCGCTATTTTTATGTTCCTGACCATCCTGGCCGTATAGCGCGGGCACAGCCCGGGGTTTTCCACATCGACGCAGAGCAGCTCACCTATATCGCCGCCGCCTCCCGCGACGCGCGGCTGCGGCACCGCGAAGCGCGTGCCGAACGTGGCGGCGCTCTCACGCGCCAGGCCTATGACCGACATGCAGTCCGGCCGGTTGTTTGTAATTTCGAATTCGACTATGCGGTCGTCGGCTCCTATGACTGGGCGTATATCGCCGCCTGGGACGAGCCCCTCGGTCTCGGTGAATACGAGTATGCCGTCATCCGCCGCGCCGGGGAAGTCGTGCGTATCCAGGCCCAGTTCTCCCAGCGAGCACAGCATGCCCTCGCTCTTAACGCCGCGCAGTTTGCCTTTTTCTATCTTCTTGCCGCCCGGCAGCCGCGACTTATGCAGCGCGGCGGGGACCCAGTCGCCCTCGCGCACGTTCTGCGCGCCCGTGACTATCTGCACGGGCGTGTCCCGACCCACGTCGACCGTGCACACCCACAGGTGGTCTGAGTCCGGGTGGCGCTCCGCCGCGACCACGCGCCCCACGACGACGTTCGCAATCTCCGCGCCCGCCTCCCGCGTGGACTCGACCTTGGAGCCCGACATAGTCATGGCCTCCGCGTATTCCGCCGACCCTGCGCCTATGTCCGTAAATTCCGCCAACCATTTTCGAGATAAATCCATAAAGAACCTCCATAGCGATTTCCAACAGACAAACTATAGCACGCCCGGCAAAAAAAAGCAAGCGGCGGTGTGAATCATTTGAATCATTGATCACTTTTGCTCCATAAAAATAGGCGATATGCACCCATCAGTGTTGCCTGTCGGTAAAACAAGAAAAACAAAAATAATCCGCAGAATTACCCGCAAAACGCTTGACACCCGCGCGGCTGAGGAGTAGGATGG
>JAITEC010000082.1 GCA_031282225.1 Oscillospiraceae bacterium
GTGACACGTTGGGGAGCACCGTGTCGAGGCCGTTTACATAGGATCCGGCGGCAACAAGCGCGCCGAGAAGCACAACGGCGACTATGAGAGCCGTCCTGGCGGCACGCACGCCTCCGCCCGCCTTGCGCCTGGGCGCCGCGGGCCGAATTGCCTTGCTAGCGCCGATGCGGCTGCCGTTATTACCGAATAATTGCCGTTTTATAGTAATTACCGCCTTTATTTTTGGTTTTTTGAAAACGTCCCGCGATTGGCACCGTAGTTCAGAGCCCTAGCTATAATAATATTATCTCGCGGAAAAATCAAATTACATGTTGATTACGATTAGAATACATTGTTGTAAATAATGCCGGGACATTATATTATCCCCTCTATCTCCTCTATCTCCTCTAGCCACCGCGCTGCGGACGCGTCGCTGGGCATGCGCCAGTCGCCACGCGGCGAGAGCGACACGGAGCCTATTTTCGGGCCGTCGGGCAGGCAGCTTCGCTTGAATTGCTGCGAGAAGAAACGCGTGTAAAACACACGCAGCCAGCGCAGGACCGTCCCGCTGCCGTATGTCCCGCCGAACGCGAGCAAGGCCAGCTTGAACGTCGCCGCAGGGGAGCGGCCTCGCCTGACGGTGTGGTACAAGAAGAAATCGTGCAGTTCATACGGGCCGACGAGTTCCTCGGTGCGCTGGCTTATCCCGCCGCCCGAGGGCGGCAGGAGCTCCGGGCTGACGGGCGTGTCTAGTATGTCGCGCAAGACGCCGGACAAGGCCGGTGCAGTGTCCGCCATATAGCCGACGATATGGCGAATGAGCGTCTTCGGCACGCCGGCGTTGACGCCGTACATGCTCATGTGGTCGCCGTTGTATGTCGCCCAGCCCAGCGCGAGCTCGGACAGGTCGCCCGTGCCGACGACTATTCCGCCGCGCATATTGGCGATATTCATGAGTACAAGCGTGCGCACGCGCGCCTGCGCGTTCTCGTAGACGACGTCGCGCACGTCCTCCGGGTGCCCGATATCGCGCATGACCGCGCGCGCCATATCAGAAATGTCTATCTCCAGGCAATCCACTCCGAGGACCCGGCAAAGCGCGCGCGCGTTGCCAAGCGTCCGCTCCGTGGTGCCGAAGCACGGCATGGTGACCGCCGTGACGCCGCTGAGCGGCTCGCCGAGATAATTAAAAGCGCGGACGGTGACGAGCAGCGCCAGCGTGCTGTCGAGGCCGCCCGAAACACCTACCACTGCGCGCGCGCGCCCCGTATGGCTCAGCCTGCCGGACAGCCCCGCGACCTGCATGTCCAGTATCTCCGCGCAGCGGTCGGCTTTTTCGCCGTCGTCACCGGGCACAAACGGCATGGGGGGGATTTTGCGCGCGAGCGTATCGACGCCGGATGCCTCCATATCCACGGGTATGCAGGCATACCCCTCGGCGCCAGCGCCGTCGGGAGGAGGCCCGAACGATGTCATGCGCGCCCTGTCGTGGACAAGCGCGCGGATATCGAGTTCAGCCGTTATATACCCGTCGCCGAACAGGCGCGACTGCGCCAGGATATCGCCGTTTTCGCATATGAGATTGTGGCCGGCAAACACCATGTCCGTCGAGCTCTCGCCGGGGCCGGCACCGGCGTACACATAGCCGCACAGGAGCCTGCCGGACTGCCCGGACACGAGCGAGCGCCTGTACGCCGCCTTGCCGACGGTCTCGTTACTCGCGGACGGGTTTACGATGACGGTGGCGCCCGCGAGCGCGTGTTCCGCGCTAGGGGGCGACGGCACCCAGAGATCCTCGCAGATCTCGGCCGCAAACGTGAAATCAGGCGCGGAGGCGCAGCGGAACAGCAGCCGCGTACCAAACGGGATGTCAGACCCGCCGAAGCGCGCCGTGGCGGCGCGGCGCGGCGCCGGGTTGAAATGCCGCCGCTCATAGAACTCGCCGTACCCGGGCAAGTGCGTCTTCGGCACGAATCCGTACAGGCGACCGTTGCCGAATACGGCGGCCGCGTTGTACAGCTTGCCCCCGTTGAAGAGGGGGAGGCCGGCTATAACTGCCATGGGGCGCCCCGCGCTGTGCTCTATAAGGCGCGACAGCGCGTCTCTCGCGCTCCTTTGCAGCAGCTCTTGCAAAAACAGCTCGCCGCACGTGTAGCCCGTGAGGCACAGCTCGGGCAGGCATAGCAGCGAGACGCCGTCGGCCGCCGCGCGATCCATAAGTTCGATTATACGTTCCGCGTTATAGCCGCAATCCGCGACGCGTATCCGGGGCGTCGCCGCCGCGACCCGCACAAATCCGTCGTACATATAGCACTCCCGAAAATATAATATTATTCAAAAAACAGCGCCGCCGCGCCAATTATGCCGGCATCGCGCGCGAAACGGGTCTTCTCCACGCCGACCCGCCCGCCTGGGCGCGAATACGCCTCGCGGTGCATTGTTTCGCGCAGCGGGTCGAGCAGCCACTCGTCGGGTTCGCGCGAGACCCCGCCGCCTATGCAGATGAGCTGCGGCTGGAATATGTTCACGAGATTTGTCATGCCGCAGGCGAGATATGATATATACTCGTCGATGAGACGCATGGATGGCGCGTCGCCTCGTTTGGCGGCGTCGAAAGGCGTCTTTGCGGTGATCGACGCCATGTCGCCTCCGCACAGGCGCAACATGGCGCCGCCCCCGCCCTTGGCGCACACTCCGGCGGCGGAGGAGGCCAGCGCGGACGCGGAAGCGTAGCGCTCCCAGCAGCCGAGCCTGCCGCAAGGGCAAGGCCTGCCGCCGTGCACTATCACCATATGACCTATCTCGCCGGCTGCCGAACCGGCGCCCCGGTATATCGTACCGCCCGCGATTATGCCGCCGCCAATGCCGGTGCCGATGGTCACGAACACCATGTCCGTGACGGTCTCGCGCCCGGGCGCGCGCAATTCGCCCAGCGCGGCGCAGTTGGCGTCGTTCTCCAACGCGACTGGCGCCGAGAAATCGCCCGCGAGTTCCCGCGCGAGGTTCAGCCCGTCCAGCGGCAGATTGGGCGTGTGCAGTATCTCTCCGCTCGCGCCGTCAAAGGCACCCGGAACGCCCACGCCAATGCCCAGCACGCCTTCGCTGCGCACACCGGCGCGGGATATGAGCCCGCGCAGCGCCGAGAGCATGTCCCGCACAATGCCGTCACGGCCCATGCCGGGAGCGACGTCCGCGCGCGCGCGGGCAGCGAGGGAGCCGTCGCGGCGGAACAGACCCGCGTCTATGCCGCTGCCGCCTATATCTATGCCGATATACATAGCGCCTATATCACCGCTTTCCGCCGTCGCGCGCGGCCGCGCGGCCGCGCCGTCGCGCGTTGTCGAGGGAGACCGTGGCAAAGCCCAGCAGGACAAACAGGTAGTAGCTAAAGAAGCGCCAGATGAGCATCACCCAGAACAGCCGCTCTTGGCCGAGGGCTGAAAACAACGCGTAGAACGAGCCCTCGGCGACACCCGAGTTGCCCGGTGTGGGCACGAATGTTATGCACAGGTAGATAAACACGCATGTGCACAACGCGCTCAAATAACTCAGTTCACTGCCAAAAGCGCGAAGGATAAAATAAGGCATGGAGCAGATGCATACGCGGTACACGATGGACAGGGCGAACACACTGGCCGCAGCGCCGCCGTTTCGCATGACCGCCATCATGCCGTCGCGCGACGACGCCAGCGTGTGTGTCGCCCTCTCCCGCAGGGCGCCCGGGTCTTTTGAGAGCTTGAGCTTGCCGAGCAGGGAACACGCGGCGCTCAGTACCTTGCCTGTCAGCCCCGGAGAGACAATGAACAGGCATATCGCGGCGGGAATAGCGGAATAAAAGAGCAGACCGATCGCCGCCGGCGCGAACAGCACCGCAGTGTCTATGACCCCGCTGCCAAAAATAAACACGGGCACGGACATGAGCATGAACGCCAACTGGCATGTGAGGAAACCGGTTATAGTAACGGCCGCAGCCTCGCCGGCAAGTAAACCGCGCCTGATGAGGTAGTTTATTTGAAAAGGCTGCCCGCCCGCGCCGAAGGGCGTTATATTGTCGTAATACCTGCCCAGCACGGCTGTCACGAACGGAAGGCGCACGCCGGGCGCCCGCGCAGTGACGCCGGCCGTCATCACGCGGTACTTCAGCGTTTCGGACGCGATGGCCAGCGCGAAACACACGGGCGCGAGCAAGAGATATACGGGGTTTATCTCCGGCAGGGCACGGTTCGACATGCTGTGGTTTTCCGGCCTGAAATCAAAAAAAGCGGTTACGCCGACAACCGCCGCGTTGAGCGCTATGAAGAGCGCGATGCGCCCGCGCCTCGCGCCCGCGCCATTTGTGCCGGTTTGCACAGCCGTGCCCTTGTCCATGCGAACCGATTACTTGCCGCCGGAGCGGCGGGATCCTTCGCAGCCGTCGCACCCGCATCCGCACCCCGCGCCGCGCGGTTTGCCCAGTGCCCGGACGAGCGCGGAGACAACGATAAGCGCCACGACCGCGCCCACGGCAAGCGTCCCGATATTTTCCGATATAAATCCAAGCAATATAACCAAGCCTCCTCTTATAAGCCCGGCGCGCGCGCCGGGCGGAGCAGCAAATACATGAATCCCGCTGCCAGCAGCAGCGCGGCCGCAGTGCTCATCCCGAAAGCGCCGCCGGAGATGAGCTGGCCGAATTGGAAGATGCACAGCGACACGATGTAAGCAAATACGCACTGGTAGCCTATTGCCGCCCAGAACCAGCGGCGGCTGTTCATCTCGCGCCTTATGGCGCCCATCGCGGCGAAGCAGGGCGCGCAAAGCAGGTTGAACACGAGGAACGAATATGCCGCCAGACGCGTCATCGACGATGCCAGCGCGCCCCATATCTCCGCGCCGTCCTCGGCGATTTCCGCAAGGGCGGGGTTATAGAGTATCCCGAATGTGCCTACCACGTTTTCTTTGGCGACGAGCCCCGTTATAGCCGCCACCGCAGGCCGCCAATCTCCCCAGCCGAGCGGGCGGAACAGCCAAGCGGCGGCGGAACCGGCGCGGGCGAGGAGGCTGTCGTGCATATCGACCGCTCCGAACCCTCCGTCGGCGATGCCGAAATTCGACGTGAACCACACAAAAACCGTGGCGAGCAGGATTATGGTGCCGGCTTTTTTTACGAACGACCACCCGCGCTCCCACATGCTGCGCAGCACGTTCATCGCCGTGGGCATATGGTATGCCGGCATCTCCATGACGAACGGGGAGGCGCTGCCCGAGAACATCGGCGTCTTTTTCAGTATGACGCCGGAGCAGACGATGGCCGATATGCCTACAAAGTACGCGCTGGGGGCTATCCACCACGCGCCGCCGAACGCGGCGCCGGATATGAGCGCGATAATAGGCAGCTTCGCGCCGCAGGGGATAAACGTAGTCGTCATCACAGTCATCTTGCGGTCGCGGTCGTTGTCTATGGTGCGCGAGGCCATGATGCCCGGCACGCCGCAGCCCGTGCCTATGAGTATGGGTATGAACGACTTCCCGGAGAGCCCGAAACGCCTGAAGACCCTGTCCATTATGAACGCTATGCG
>JAITEC010000093.1 GCA_031282225.1 Oscillospiraceae bacterium
GTACCGACGGCGAGGGCCTTGCCAAAGTCGCACAGCATTGTGACCCGGTACCCCTCGAATGTCTCGTAATAGATATACACGCCCTCCGCGACGCGTGCGGCGGCAAAGGATTTTGCGGATTTCTCGCTCCCGTCGGGGCGGCGCACGCGGACGCCACCGTTTGAGTATTGCGCCGTGAGCCAGCTGTCATCGCCTGTGCCAAATGTCCACCGGATCGCGTTGCCGTCGAGGTCGCCAGACGGCGCGCATTGCCCCGGCGCCGCGGCGCCGCCTACGGCGCCGAAATCGAGCTTCGCGCTGTCGGTGCCGCCGGATACTCGCGCCGCCGAGCCGGAAGACATGTCGATGGCGTAGTCGCGCCGCGTGTCCGAGCCCTCCGCGCGCGAGACATAGTAGATGGTGTCCGTGATTTTAGCGCAGAAGAAACCGTCGCCCTGCACTGACGGGAACGCTATGTAGTCCCTATCGCCCCCGGCGAACTCTACGGTGAGGGAGACGGGCAGCTCGAAGCAGCGCGGCGGGGCGTACGGGAAACCGGGGACAGAAAGTACGCGCATGTCCATGTGCGTCGCCCCCCTATTCTCTGTCCGACACGATTGCCTTGACAACGGAAGACAGGCCGGCTATGGACTGGAGGGCGGACGGGATGACGAGCTTTGTGTTCGATATCATCACAAGCAGGATAAAGATAGCCAGTGCCCCTAAAATATATGCGGGTGCCATAAACAATTCACCTCCAATATTTGTGCTAAAATCATGCTTTTTCCACAACCGGCTTTGCGCCCTCAATAGCGAGGACGTGCGCCCGCTCGCCCGTGAGCGGGCGCGTCAGGGAGACGGCAATGGCGGAAGATGCCGCGAAGACAAGCAACTGCAGCCCAAACGGCGCCCCGACCAGCGACACGACGGTCGCCGCGACAGCCGCAGCAGAGAACCAGATGCTCACAAATTGCGTCGTCCCCGCCTCGAGCGCGGCGAGAACGACGGCGACAGCGAGCCGGACTGCCGCATTTGTGCTCATATGACCACCCCCACAATGCATATTCGCTTTCCACGCCTAATTTTAACATTTTGTGCGCCGGCAAGTCAAACGGAATTTCACGGCAAAAAGCGGCGCCCCGCGCCGCTTTTTGCCGATCTGCCGCGTACAGCCATATACATCTGCCGCTCCTACATACTCGCCGAAAGCGTTTCCAATAAATTTTACCCAGGCGAATTTTGCTCAGGTTTAAGGCGAATGAGCCCATGTAGGGGTCGATGTCCACATCGACCCGCCGTTTCACGTCCCGCCTTGAACCGGGGCGAACACGAGGAACCGGGGCGAACACGAGGAACCGGGGCGAACACATGGGTTCGCCCCTACAGATCGCGGCATCCCACGCGGTCGCGTTTTTGCCTTGACACGCGGCTGCGCGCAATGGTATTATTTATGCGATCGGTTCCCGTGGGCGCCGGAGGCAAGGGCGGGCGGCAGGGGGAATTTGGCTGAAAGCGGGTGCGTCATATCAAGCTGGGAATAGTGGGGCTTCCTAATGTTGGAAAATCGACGCTGTTCAACGCCATAACGGACGCGGGGGCGGCGTGCGCGAATTATCCTTTTTGTACTATAGAGCCGAACGTGGGCACGGTGCCGGTACCGGACGGGCGTCTCGACGTGCTGCGCGACATGTACTCGCCAAAAAAGTACACGCCGGCCACGGTAGAGTTCGTGGACATAGCCGGGCTTGTCCGCGGCGCGTCGCGCGGGGAGGGGCTGGGGAACAAGTTCTTGAGCAACATACGCGCGACAGACGCCATAGTCCACGTCGTGCGCTGCTTTGACGATCCCGACGTTGCGCACGTGGACGGCACGGCTGACCCGGCGCGCGATATAGAGACTATAAACATAGAACTCATACTGGCGGACATGGAAGCGCTGGGACGCCGGATAGACAAGGCGAAAAAGGCGGCGAAGGGAGACAGGAGATACGCGAGGGAAGAGGAGATACTCTCGGCGCTCCTGGCGCACCTCGACGGCGGGCGGCCGGCGCGCACGTTCGCGGCGGACGGAGAGTGGGCGGACGTGATAGCGGCGGCCGAGCTGCTGACAGCAAAACCCGTCATATACGCCGCGAACATCGACGAGGGCGCCTTGGCGGAGGGCGCGGAGGCAGGCGCGAAGTTCGCGGCGGTCAGTGAGGCGGCGCGGGCCGACGGCTCGCGGGTGCTGCCAATCTGCGCGCGGGCGGAACAGGAGATAGCGGGGCTCCCGTATGAAGAACGCGGCGAGTTCCTCAGGGAAATGGGCATAGAGCAATCGGGACTGGACAGACTGATAACATGTTCGTACCGCCTGCTGGGGCTAATCTCGTTCCTCACGGCGGGCACGGACGAGGTGCGCGCCTGGACTATAAAAAACGGCACTAAGGCGCCCGGAGCGGCGGGCAAGATACATACGGACTTTGAGCGCGGGTTCATACGCGCCGAGGTAGTCGCGTTTGACGACCTCGTCTCTTGCGGGAGCTTGGGCGCAGCCCGGGAGCGCGGGCTAGTCCGCTCGGAGGGCAAGGAGTACGTCATGCGCGACGGGGACGTAGTCACGTTCAGGTTCAACGTATGACGCGGGCGCGACGCGGCGGGACGCGCTCGCGCATAGACTGCATAGACGCTCTGCGCGGGCTGTCGGTAGTGCTCATGGTGGCGCACCACCTGCTGTACGATCTCGTGGAGTTCGCGGGCGCGCCGGCGTGGATGTTCTCCAACCCCGTATTCGACGCGCTGCACTACCTGTTCGCGGGCCTGTTTATCTTTTTGTCGGGCGTATCGTCGCGTTTTTCGCGCAGCAATGTGCTGCGCGGCCTGAAGACGCTCGCGGCAGCGCTCGCTGTGACCGCCGCCACTCGGCTCGTCGGGCAGACAGCGTGGTTTGGGGTTTTGCATCTGCTCGCGTTTTGCATGCTCCTCTACGGGCTGGCGCACGCGTTTTTTGAGAGGATAGACCGGACTGCCGCGCCCGTTATCTACGCGCTGTGTCTGGCAGGGAGCGCGCTGGCCGTGCGCTACGCCTATGTGGGCGGGGGGTACCTATGGGCGCTGGGATGGCCGGGTCCCGGCTTTAGCAGCTCCGATTATTTCCCCGTGCTGCCGTGGGTGTTCGTGTTCCTTCTGGGGACGTGGGCGGGCGCGTACATCGCGGAGGGCAGCCTGCCAAAGCCGTTTTATGAGACAAAGATACCGATATTGGCGCCCATAGGCAGGGGGTCGCTAATCATATATCTCGCGCACCAGCCCGTGCTGTACGGGTTGGTAATGCTATATGTGAAATTGTCGGGAGGCCAATGATGGAACGGGAACAGGTCGTAAATATCAGGCTGGATGAATCCACGGACGAGGTGGTCATATTGGACCAGAGCCTGCTCCCGGGCGCGGAGCGCTACCTTCGGCTTGGCGGCGCGGAGGAGATGCGAGAGGCCATAGCGTCGCTGCGCGTCCGCGGCGCGCCGGCAATAGGCATATTTGCGGCGTACGCTGTATACGCCCTGTCCAGCCGGTCGCGCGCGGGCAGTTACGGGGAGTTTTATTCGCAATTCCAGAAAAACAAGGCGTACTTGGGATCGTCGCGGCCAACCGCCGTGAACCTCGGGAAAATGCTAGACAGGATGGACGCCCTCGTGCGCGGGATGGCATCGCGCGAAATACCCGAAATCGTCGGCGCGATGCGCGCGGAGGCCAAGGCGATACACGGTGAGGACATAGACATGTGCAAGGCCATATCCGAGTACGGGCTCACGCTCGTCCGCCAGGGCGACGGCATCCTGACGCACTGCAACGCGGGACAGCTCGCCACGTCGCGCTACGGGACGGGCCTTGGCCCAATACTGCTCGCGCGCGAGCGGGGCATAGAGCTGCGCGTCTACTGCGACGAGACGAGGCCGCTCCTGCAAGGCGCGCGCCTGACAGCCTATGAATTGCTCGGAGCCGGCGTGGACACGACGCTCATCTGCGACAATATGGCGAGCATAGTCATGCGTGAGGGGAAGATAGACGCGTGCTTCGTTGGATGCGACAGAGTGGCGCGAAACGGCGACGCAGCTAACAAGATAGGCACGAGCGGCGTGGCTATCCTGGCCAAGCATTACGGCATACCGTTTTACGTATTCTGTCCGTCGTCTACGATAGACCCCGACTGCGCGACGGGAGAGGACATTGTCATAGAACTCCGGGCGCCGGAAGAAATCCGGGAGATGTTTTTTGCCAAGCCTACGGCGCCGGAGGGCGTGAAGTGCTATAACCCGGCGTTCGACGTGACGGACAACAGCCTGATAACCGCGATAGTGACGGAAAAGGGCATCTGCCGCGCGCCGTACGCCGAGAGCTTCGGGCGCCTCGGGCTGCTGAGGTAGCGGCGCGGTGGACAGGCGGTACCCGTCCGACGCGGACGCTAAACGCGACATACTGGAAGCGGGGCGGCGCCTGTACGCGCGCGGACTCGCGGCGGCAAACGACGGCAATATCTCCGCGCGAGTGTCCCACGGCCATATCTGGACTACGCCGAGCGGCGTTTCGAAGGGGTTCATGACAGGAGACATGCTCATAAAGACGGATATCGACGGCAACGCGATATGCGGCGGCAGCGGCAAGAGGCCCTCGTCCGAGCTCCTCTTGCATCTGTGCGTATACAGGCGCAGCGCGGACGTGCTCTCCGTGTGCCACGCGCACCCGCCCGTTGCCTCCGCGTTCGCGGCGGCAGGAATCCCGCTCGACGCCGCGCTGCTTCAGGAAGCCGCCGTGTTGCTCGGCGCGATACACGTGGCGGACTATGCAGAGCCGGGGTCGCTGGCGTTGGCAGAGGGAGCCGCCGCGTTCTGCCCCGAGTACAACGGGGTCCTGCTTGAGCACCACGGCGCCGTGGCGTGGGGCGGGGACGTGATGGGCGCGCTGTACACGATGGAGAGGATAGAGTTTAGCGCTACGGTTGCCATGTACTCGCGGCTCATGGGCATGGAGCGCCCCATGACGCAGCGGCAGATAGATGCGCTTATGGATCTCCGCGCCGCCTGGGGCGTCTCGGGCGGCGGCAGGCCGAGGGGGAGGGACGCATGAAATTTTGCGGTTTTTATAAGGACGGTTCCCAGAGGTTGGGTGTCGCGGGTGCGTGTGGGGGCATAATAGACATAACCGCGATGGGTTTTCCCGACACGCTCGACGAGGTGATAGCCGGTGGCGCCGAGGCGCTCGCGCGCGTAAAAGACGCCGTGGACGCGTATAAGGGGCGTATGCTGGGGCTTGAAGGCCTCGAATTTGCCAATGTCACGCGCCCTGGCAAAATCGTGTGCGTCGGACTCAATTACAAGAGCCACGCAGAGGAGACCGGGGGAGCGGCGCCGGAGCGCCCTGTCCTTTTCAACAAGTTCAACGACGCGCTGTGCCCTTCGGGCGCGAGCGTGGAACTGCCCCAGTGGCAGCGCTGTTACGATTACGAGGCGGAACTCGTGGCCGTTGTGGGAGCGCGCGCGTACAACGTGGCGCCGGAGGACGCCGGGAGATATATATTCGGATATACATGCGGAAACGACCTGTCCGCCCGCGACTGCCAATTTCTCACGGGTCAGTGGCTATCTGGGAAGTCGTTCCCCGGGTTCGCCCCGGCGGGGCCGTTCGTAGTGACGGGAGACAGCTTCGACCCGTGCGGAGACAATGAGATAATCTGCCGAGTGAACGGCGCGCGCGTGCAGCGCGGAGTGACCTCGGACATGATATTCACGTGCGCCGAGACGCTCAGCGCCGCGTCGCGGTATTTCCGGCTGGAACCCGGCGACTTGATATTCACTGGGACGCCGGCGGGAGTTATACTCGGCAAACCAAAGGGCACGCGCACATGGTTGCGCCCGGGCGATACGGTAGAGGTGGAAATCGAGGGCATAGGGACACTGGTCACGCGCCTTACGGGAGTACTGCGGGAACAGCCGTGAATAATGCGCGCTTTATGCGGCAAGACTGTTTAAGGGTGATCGACTTGAAGATGAACAGCGCGCAGTATGCCGAATACGTGAAAAAAATGTCCCCGTCGCAGCCTGCGGCCGGGAACCTCGCAAAGGCTTTTGCCATAGGCGGCCTTATCTGCTGCATAGGGCAGGCGGCCATGGATGCCTACACGGCGCTCGGCGCCCGTGAGGAGACTGCCTCAATAGCGACGACCGTCACAATGGTGTTCCTGGGTTCGCTGCTCACAGGACTGCGCGTGTACGACAAATTGGCAAAGCACGCGGGGGCGGGCACGCTCGTGCCGGTAACAGGGTTTGCAAATTCCGTAGCGTCGCCCGCCATGGAATTCCGCAGCGAGGGCATAGTGACGGGGACGTGCGCGAAGATGTTCGTAATAGCAGGGCCTGTCATCGTGTTCGGAATAACGGCGGCAGCGCTCTACGGACTCGTATACTGGCTGGCTACTGCCGTTTTGTGAGGCCGAGCCGCAGCGCGGCCTGACCGGAGAGCGGCCCCGAGCCCATCAGGCCGTCGCTCTCCATCATTCTTTCCAGTACATTTATATCGGAAGTGATATCTATGGCATCGGATCTAAACAGCTTGTCGAGCTGCTGCTCGAAGCCGGTGGACAGCATGTCGAGGACGCCGTTTATGCTCTCTTTCGCGGCTGAAATGTTTTCGCCCGGCTCGCCGTGTTTTTCGAGCGCGGCGTATGAGCGGATCAGCTTGAGCGTGGAGGGCAGGTAGTAGCTCAAAAAGCGGCGTATTTGCGGCAATTTTGCCGGGTCGTCTTCCACGGCGCGGAATATTTTCGCGGTTATTGTCTCGATCTTGTTTACTTTATCCGAGATGCCGATGTCGATTATGCTCTCGTTTAGCGACCGCAGTTCCATGATTACATTCATGTACGGGTCGTCCGTGCGCGCGGGGGCGGGCGGCGTATGCCTCTCGGCGCGGAGCGATTGTGCCGCCTCGAAATTGAGCGCGAAGCAGCCGAGCTCGTCGTCGATATAGGACGACGGCTCAAACCAGCCGGCGTCGATCATCGCCTGTACGTCGCGCCTGACCGCCCTGGCGGAGCGCCCCGTCGCGGACGACCGGCTCTGCAGCGGCATTGTCTCGCGATTGCCGAGGCCAGCGGAGTATTTCCTGAATTGTGACATTGTTCTGCGAAAGGCGCCGCGCGCCGCCCGTGAGATGACGGCTCCGGCACCGA
>JAITEC010000168.1 GCA_031282225.1 Oscillospiraceae bacterium
CCACGGCGCGCGCCCTGTATGAAAGGGCGCGCGCGCTGCTGGAGGATCCGCCCGCCCTCGCGCGCATGTCGCAGGCCATGCGCGCGAGAGCCGCGCCGGACGCGGCCCGCAAGATCGCCGAAATTATTATATCAGTCTGCCGGAGGCGGTAAAATCCCCCCCGCCGAGCGCAGGAGTGTAACTCACGGCGGCTCGCGGTCATAGTATACGTTACCAACGCAGGCTGCGTATACTATTTTGTTCTTGGGGGAGTAGACATGGAGATATTTAGGATAAGCGGCGGAAAAACGCTCTGCGGCACAGCGCGAGTGCACGGCGCAAAAAACAGCGTGCTGCCCATTATGGCGGCCTCTCTCTTGGCGCGCGGTACCACAGTCATTGAAAATTGCCCGCGCCTTAGCGATGTCGGCGCCGCCATAAAGATCCTAACGCATCTCGGCTGCAAGATAGAGCGCGACGGGGAGCGCGTGGCAATAAACTCCTCGTCTGTCACGCGCTGCGACATACCCCATGAACTCATGCGCGAGATGCGCTCGTCCGTTATATTCCTGGGCGCCGTTTTGGGCAGGTGCGGCGAGGCGGTAATCTCCACTCCCGGAGGGTGCGAGCTGGGCCCGCGGCCGGTGGACCTCCATATCTCCGCGCTGCGCGCGCTCGGCGCGGAGATAACGGTAGACGGAGGCAATATATCGTGCCGCGCCCCGAAAATGCGGGGGGGTCGCATAACCTTGGAGTTCCCCAGCGTCGGCGCCACGGAGAACACCATGCTGTGCGCCGCGTGCTGCCAGGGCGAGACCGTGATTTCCAACGCCGCGCGCGAGCCGGAGATATGGGACCTCCAGAGATACCTCACGCGCCTTGGGTACTCGGTCAGCGGAGCCGGCACGCCATGCGTGACCGTAGAAGGCGCGAGCATATCGGCAAGCACGGACATGCGCGTCATACCAGACAGGATCGTGGCGGCGACATACCTGGCGGCGGCGGCATGCACGGGCGGCGACGTTGAGATAACAGACGTCATACCGCGCCATTTGGCAGCCGCGACAGACGCGCTGGCGGGCATGGGCTGCCGCATATCGGAAGGGCGCGGCAGTGTGAGGATCAACGCGGCGGAAAAAAAGCGCGCTATACGCCCGGTGTACACGAGTCCGTACCCGGGGTTCCCAACGGACGTGCAGCCGCAGCTCATGGCGGCATGCCTCAGCGCGGAGGGTACAACGGTTTTTGTGGAGAACATCTTTGAAAACCGGTACAGGCACGCGGAGGAGATGAAGAGGCTCGGCGCCGATATAAAAACGCACGGTCGCGTGGCAATGGTGACAGGCGTGAGGCGGCTGCGGGGCGCGCCCGTAACGTCCACGGACTTGCGCGGCGGAGCTGCCCTCGTATTGGCGGCGCTCACGGCAGAGGGTGTGAGCGAGGTCTCTGGCGTCCGGCATATCGACAGGGGCTATGACGACTTCGAGGGTGTGCTAAGGTCACTTGGAGCGGACGTGGGGCGCGCGGAGACGCCCGGGAACTGAGGGGCGGCCGATGTACGCGGCCCGAGGCCGCAATCTTATTTTATGGCGGAGGAACGAGGAGATGGTGCAAGGACGCAATGAGGCAAAACCCAGGAACACGGCGTTTATATATACGCCTGTCGCTGTTTTGCTTGTGGTTTTTTTATCCGCGTTTGGAATCAGCGTATTTTTCCGCGTGACGACAATCGCGGTGAGCGGGGCGGTCAAATTTTCGCCGGAGGAAATTATTTCGAAATCCGGACTTAAAGCTGGGGATAACCTCATGTTTGTCAACAGCGCGGCGGCTCGGCGCAAGCTCGCCGGGGAACCGTATATCAGCGATGCCAAAATCGTGCGTACGCTGCCCGATGCCATAGAGATAATAATTGAGGAATCCGTTCCGGCCGCCACCGTAAACGGATCGGGCGAGCAGTGGCTCATTGACGCGGACGCGACCATTTTGGAAAGGCGCGAACCGGGACGGGGCGCGCCCGTGTCCGGATGCGCGGCCGTCACCGGTATTTCACCCGTATTTCCGGTGCCCGGCGGTTCAATGGCCGTGGCGCCGGAATCGGAGACCGGGCTGCGCTATTTAAAGGAGATATTGGGGGATGCCGGCGATAAAGGAATCTTAGGCGGATTGGAGGAGCTGGACATATCAAATATTAGCGGAATAACCTTGGTATATCGCGGTATCACCGTTACTATGGGAAGCGGGGAGAACGCGGGCTATAAACTCGACAGGATGCTAGGTGCCATTGAGGATGCCGCGCGGAAAAACGAGAGCGTGTCCAAAATAGACGTGTCGCGCGACGGGCACACGAGCGTCTCATGATATGCGCGTTTCTTATATATTCCTTTTTTAATATTCAAGAAATAATTCTTGACCGGAACAAAAAAATGTTATAGAATATAATTTGAGCAAAAAAACATAAGATACTGTCAATGCACAGGAGGAAAAGTTATGTCGTTAGCAACCGAGAGCGGCCCTGACAACGTTGTTACAATTAAAGTAATTGGAATTGGCGGCGCGGGCAATAACGCGGTCAACAGAATGGTTGAAGTGGGGACGCAAGGTGTCGAGTTTATTTCCATAAACACGGACAAGCCCGCTCTGGCCAAGTCGACGGCGGATCTGCGCATACAGATAGGAGAAAAGCTCACGCAAGGGCAGGGGGCGGGCTCCGATCCCGAAAAAGGGAAACGGGCGGCGGAGGAGAGCAGGAACAACATCGCCAAGGCGCTCGAGTCCACTGATATGGTATTTATCGCGGCGGGCATGGGCGGAGGCACGGGCACGGGCGCGTCCCCCGTGGTTGCGGATATAGCGCGCGAGGCGGGCATACTCACGGTGGCCGTGGTCACCAAGCCATTCGGTTTTGAGGGAAAGAGGCGGATGGGGCAGGCCGAGGCCGGCATAGAAAGTCTCATCGGAAAAGTGGATTCGCTGTTTGTGATACCAAATGAAAACCTGAAGAAAGTATCCGATCAGAAGATCACGCTGAAAAACGCGTTCGAGATAGCAGACAACGTGCTCACGCAAGCCGTCTCCAGCGTGGCGGAACTCATAAAGAACACGGACTATATAAATCTCGACTTCGCGGATATAAAAGCCATTATGGCGGACGCGGGATACGCGCATATGGGCGTTGGCCGTTCCGCCGGTAAGGACAAGGCCGAGGAAGCCGCGCGAATTGCCATTCAGAGCGAACTCATGGAGTCTTCCATCAACGGTGCCAACGGCATAATAATCAACATCACGGGCTCTTCGTCACTGGAACTCGAGGACGTGGAGGCGGCGGCCAGTCTCGTGCAGGAAGCGGCGCATCCCGACGCGAACATCATATTCGGCGCGGGTTACGACGAATCCATGGACGACGAGATACGCGTGACCGTCATAGCGACCCGCTTTGGCGAGATCGCCGATGCCGCGGCGCCCGCTCATCAGCCTGCCGCCAAGACCGGGCTGTTCACGGGCGCGGCGGAGCGCGCGGCCGAGGCCGCGCCGGGCGCGCAGGCGGCCCTGGCCGACCCGGGGCTGGCGGCGCTCGCCGAAACCAAGGCGCCCGATCCTCCGGAAGAGGATCCGTTCGACACTATCTTCAAGATATTCAACTCCAAGTAGGGGGACTGGGAACGTGTTGGCCCGCGCTGTGAACATTGTGCGCGAAATGGCGCGCATTTTCATAAGCCGACGCGTGACGCGCAGCGCGGCCGCGCTGGCATACTATCTGTTTTTGTCCACTTTCCCGCTCCTCATATGCTGCAGCGTCATAATTGGCGGCCTGAATATCTCGCAGCAGAGCCTGCTGAGCGCGTTGAGCGGCATAATACCGGAAGGCGCCATAAACGTGATAGGCGATTACCTGCTGTATGTCAGGGGCGTACACACGGTGCCCGCGTTGGCGGCTGGATTTATAGCGATGGTAACCACCTCTTCCGCTGCGTTTCGCACCGTAATTGGCATAATGGGAGACATTCAGGGCGAGGCGCGGTTCAAAGGCGCCATGGCCCGCCTGCTGAGTATGGCGCTGTCCGTGGGGTTTTTGGCGGCGATATATGTATCCGGGCTGATAATAATAGCGGGAGAGTGGCTCACCCGCCTCCTGCTGGCGCGCTTCCGCGTGGGCGACACATTGGAAATATGGAACTGGGTGAGGTTCGTGGTGCTGTTCTTGCTCATGCTGGCTGTTGTGTACGCGGCATATGTCATATCCGCGCCGAGGGGAACGGGATCTGCAGGCCGCTTGCCGGGCGCCGTTTTGGCCTCGGCGGCGCTCGTAGGCGCGGGCGCCGCATTCTCACGGATCATAAACGAGTCCGCCAAGTACGCGATGGTGTACGGATACCTGGCGTCGTTCGCTGTGATGCTCGTATGGCTGTACACATGCGGTATCATCGTTATTTCGGGCAATATTTTCAACGTAGTCAGGAATAGGTAGCTATCCCTCACGGGATTATTCCAATATATTTTTTAGGAGACGGTGACAATGAGAAGAGTAGTGGCAAACAGCTATATCAAACAGGACAGCGTAGACGAGTTCCTCGCGGTGGCAAAGGAACTGGTCGAAAAGACGAACGCCCTCGACCCGGGTTGCATAAGCTACGCGCTGTACCAAGACACGCAGGACCCGCTCCATTACACGATGATAGAGGAGTGGGAGGACGAGGAATCAATAAACCGCCATATGAGCTCGCCGCACGCGGCCGACTTGATTCCTAAGATGACCCAGTTCGCATCGAGACCCGGCGAGGTGGCCATCTACAAGAAAGCGGTGGGATAAAACGGGCATGTCAGAGGCGGGAGACAAGTACGCCCTGCTCCGGCGCCGCTTGAA
>JAITEC010000195.1 GCA_031282225.1 Oscillospiraceae bacterium
GCTGTGCGACGACACGGGCATACCCAAGACGGCGGCCAAGCGCATAGAGGTCTTTGACAAGATCATGGCGCGCGCCAATGAGTTCGGCATAGCGGAGGAGCGCATACACATAGACCCGCTCATCGAAATGCTCTGCACGACGGATGACGGCGAGGGCATATCAATGGTGCTGGAGGTCATGCGCCACATAAAGACGACGCACCCGAAGGTGCACATATCCGGCGCCGTGTCGAACATCTCGTTCAACCTGCCGGCGCGCAAGCTCGTAAACCAGGCTTTTGTGACGCTCGCGATGAATGCGGGCATGGATTCCGGCGTGCTCGACCCGCTCAGCGGCGACCTGATGGGCGTCATCTACGCCACGGAGGCCATGCTGGGCCTCGACGACTTCTGCGCCGAGTACACGTCTGCATATAGAGAAGGAATTTTTGGGGCAAAAAAATAATACTTTTGTGAAATGTGTACATTTTAATAGTTGCAATCGGGGCGGCGGTGTTATATAATGCCCTCAGTTTGTCCGGAGATATGATCCGGGAGTACAGGGCGCGTCTGGTACATTTTTACAAATTAATCAGGAGGAGAGCAAAATGTCAAAAATTCAGGAAATCGCGACTGCCATTGAGTCCGGCAAGGTCAAGCTGATCGAGGGCTTGGTCAAGGAAGCGCTGGAGGCCGGGGAAGACCCCAACGAAATTCTCAACACGGGCATGATAGGGGCGATGGGCAATGTCGGCGCCAAGTTCCAGGCAAACGAGATATTCGTCCCCGAGATGCTGGTAGCCGCCAAGACGATGAAGAAGGGCGTGGAGATCCTAAAGCCGCATCTCGCCGGCGACAGCGTTGGCGCGAAAGGCAAATACATCATCGGCACCGTCCAAGGCGACCTGCACGACATCGGCAAGAACCTGGTCGCGCTCATGATAGAGAGCGCCGGCTTTGAGGTCATCGACCTGGGCGTGGACGTGCCCGCCGAGAAGTTCGTCGAGTCAATCAAAGCGAACCCGGACTGCAAGGTCGTAGGCGCGTCCGCGCTCCTCACCACGACGATGGACTCGCTGAAGAACACGGTGAAAGCCATCATCGACGCCGGATGTAAGTCCCAGGTAAAGATAATGGTCGGCGGCGCTCCCATCACGCAGGCCTTCGCCGACGAGGTGGGCGCCGACGCCTATACCCCCGATGCCGGAGCGGCCGCCGTGAAGGCCGTAGAGCTCGCGTCGTAAGAAAACACTGGCACGATTATTCATAAGCCGGGCGGCGGGGAAGTATATCCGCTGTCCCGGCTTATTGGCATCTCTATGCTAAAATCAACAGTTCAATAATTCAAGTTCATCGACTTGAATTCTTTGCATTAACAGTTTAAGTCAAATGTTCCGGATCCAGGTACTTAGCGAGCGCGCGCAGCACGTCGTCGATTATTATGGGCTTGCCCAGGTGGGCGTCCATGCCGGCGTCCATCACGCGCTTGATATCGTCGCTGAAGACGTTTGCGGTCATTGCGATTATGGGGGTCGCCTTCGATCCCGGATCGGGGAGGGCGCGGATGGCGCGGGCGGCCTCAAAGCCGTCCATTTCGGGCATTTGGATGTCCATGAAAACTATGTCGTAGCGCGCCTTGGCGGACTTGAATTTTTCAACGGCCTCGCGGCCGTTGAAGGCGAAGTCCATTTGTAGTTTTGTAGGCGCCAGTAGCGCCTCTAGAATCTCGCGGTTGATGTCCACGTCCTCGGCTATGAGCGCGCGGTATCCCGAGAAATCGTAAGTGTCGCGTCGACAGTCGCCGGAGCTCTCGCCGACCGGCGCTGCGGCCACGGGCAGCGTGACGGTAAATGTGAACTCCGAGCCCTCGCCCGGCTGCGATTTTGCCCAGATGCTGCCGCCCATGAGCTCAATTATGTGCTTGCTGATGGCAAGTCCCAGCCCCATCCCGCCGTATTTGCGCGAAGCGCTGTTGTCCGCCTGCTCGAACGAGTGGAACAGGCGGGACATCTGCTCTTGCGAGATACCTATGCCGGTGTCCTTTATGCTCAGCATGAGCGCACAGCCCTCCCGTCCCGCGTCGGGCGACGCGCTCGCGGCGTGCCGGCGAGCCGAGAGGGATATGGAGCCGCCCTCAGGCGTAAATTTTATCGCGTTCGACAGCAGGTTGGTCACCACCTGCCCCAGACGCTGCCTGTCGCCCACGAAATACTCGGGGAGGGAGGGGTCTATATCAACGGTGAATGTCTGGTTCTTGATTTCTGCGCTGAAATTGGCTATCGTAAACATATCGTCTATCATGGCGCGAAAATTAAACGGTTCCTCAGACAAGGCCAATTTGCCGGACTCCATTTTCGACATATCGAGTATGTCATTTATAACTCCCAACAGGTGCTTCGCGGCGCCCTCGATTTTTTTGAGGCCGCGCGCGCAGGCACCTATGTCGGACGAATCCCGCAGAACGGTGGTCATGCCTATGATGGCGTTCATGGGAGTGCGCATCTCGTGGCTCATCTGGGACAAGAAGTCGCCCTTGGCGCGGCTGGCGTTCACGGCGGCGTCCAGCGCCTGACGCAGCTGCCGCTCGCGCCTTATCTGCAGGAACGTGTTGAATCCGCCGCTGGCTATGACTGCGGCGACGCACACGACGAGAACGATAGAAGTAGTCCGCAGAAGCCGGCGCACGGATATAATCTGTTCGTCAGTTATGTCAACTCCCGCAATCGCCACGACGCTCTCGCCGTCACGCGAATACACGGGGGCAAAAGCGGACAGAAGCCCGCCGAATCCGGCGGAGTATATGGAAAACTGCGATGTGGACGCCGTCCCCATAAGCGCCTCCAAGGGGGCCTCTTCCATTGCAAGGGGTTCCGATTCCAGCGTGTACGAGTCCTCGGTGAGGTCGTTGTCGCATACCGGCTGGAGCATCGGCTCTCCGCCTACCTCCGGCATCACGGGTATGTAGTAGTACGCGTACAGCACGCAATTGTCGTCGGCAAAGGTTATGAGGCGGCTTTTCATCTCCGCGTACAGCGGCTTGCCCATGTCGCCGGGCGCGCGCAGCTGATCCACCTCCTCCGGCTCAATGCGGGAGGCGAGGTGTCGGCTGGCGGCGAGGAGCCGCAGCCTGATATCCTCATCCATGTATGCAGATACGGAACGCATCATGGACGCTGCGAATATGGACAGCGCCAACATAAGCAACGCGGAAACCAAAAACATCCCGGTCCCCGCCTTATCAAGGTTTTTCCTATTCGAGCCTATCACTATCAATCACACTGTTCCAGTCATATTTGAGTTACAAGAGATTTTATTGCTATTGCCATTATAGTGCACACCACAAGTAATGGCAAGCAAAAAAATGCGAGAATTTGCGGAGAATTTGCGGTGCGCATCTCGGCGAATTGTATCCAAATTGTAACTTGTTATTTAATCCATATTATGATAAAATCCGACAGCCTTTAGTGGGTGAATATGCTATGCCGATATGTCCAAACCCAGATACACCTCGTCTTTGTCGTCTTGCGAGATGCCGAGATAGCGCCGCGTCACAGCGAAACTCGAGTGATTGTATATCTCCATGATAACGGCGGGCGACACGCCGGACTTCCACGCGTGGTAGCCAAACGTCTTGCGGAGCGAGTGGCATGAGACGCGCCCTATTTGTATGGCGTCGGCTGCGGCTTTTACGACGCGGTAAGCCTGTATCCGGCCTATGGCCTGTTTGGTTTTGCGGCTCATGAACACGGCGCCGTCGGGCGCGGTTGGCTGCCACGAGTTGAGAAGCGTTAGGGCTCTTGCAACTTTTTTATGTAACGCCACAGTCTTTGCCTTGCCGGTTTTTCCCTCTACCCGGCGGATGCTCGCGTGGACGCGCCGGAGCTTAAAATCGTAGACGTCGCTCCATTTCAGCCCGAGCAGGTCGCTGACGCGGAGCGCTGTGTAGACGCCCATAACAACGAGCGCGTGATTGCGGAACTCGCCGCGCTCAAGGTAATAGTGTTCCATAGCTTTTATGTCCCTTTTATTTCTTATCGGTTCCGTCGCAGCCATCGGTTTTTCCTCCAGATATTTTATGTGGGGAACTTATGTAACATTATACCCGAAGTGTTGCATTGTTCTATGCACTTTAGCCAGCAAGGCGCTTAGCGGCATAAAAAAACGGCGCCCGCAAGCGCCGCCTAGAAAATAATTCACAAAACATGTTCCCTTGAACCCGGTAAAAACTATAAACCATATACAATGCAACACTTCGGGTAAAGTGTTGCATGCGCGGAAGGAGCGGTTTTTGTGATGCAAGGGAGTGGGCGAGCGGGGCGGGGCGGAGCGGAAAATGTGTATCGGTCAATTGCGGATTTTGCGGCCACGGGGCGCGCGGCGATCAAATACAGGGGTGAAACGCTGGAATATTCCGATGTCGCGGCGCGGGCGCGGCGGTTGGCGGCGCATATTGCTTCTGTCTGTGGCACCGACAAGAGCCCCGTCGTCATATACGGGCACAAGGATATCGACATGATACCCTGTATGCTCGGAGTGTCGCTGTCAGGGAGGGCGTATGTACCGGTAGATACATCGTTTCCTGAAAGTCGGCTTGATGCCATTATAGGGCAGCTGGAGCCAAAGCTCGTCATAGATTTTGCCGGAGGGTTGGCGGGTGACGATTATGTCGTGCTCAACGGAGACGGGCTGGAGCGGGCGCTGACAGCCGGGCGCGTGCCGGACGGCGATTTGGTGCCGCCTGACAGCGGTATCTGCTACATCATCTTTACATCCGGCTCGACAGGCGCGCCGAAAGGCGTTGGGATACGCCACCGCAATCTCAAAGCGTTTTTGGAGCATTTTAACCCGCTGTTTTCTATAGGGGACGGTCCGCATACGGTGCTGGACGCGTTTTCATATTCGTTTGACCTCTCCGTTGGATATATATATCCAGCCCTGTGCAACGGATATGCCTTGCACGTCGTCGATAGGCGCACAATTGAGGATATTCCCGTCCTTTTTGAAGATTTGGCGAACTCCGGCGCCGAAATAGTCGTCTCCACGCCGTCTTTCATTGAGATGTGCCTGAACTCAGCGAGGTTTGACCGCAGCGTACTGCCGCTTGTGTCGCGCTTCATCTTCTGCGGGGAAGCGCTGCGCGGCGGCTGCGCACGCAAGATCATGGAGAGGTTCCCCGGCGCAAAGGTCATAAACACTTACGGCCCCACGGAGACAACAGTGCTTGTCACAGCTGTTGAGATAACGGCGGAAATGGTGGGGAGTGGGCGGTCGCTGCCTATAGGCAGACCGCTTGGAGATACGCTGCTGCGCATAGTTGACGAAGACGGGCGCGCCGTGCCGGACGGTGCCGAGGGCGAACTGCAGATCATCGGGCGCAGCGTGGGCGCGGGATATTTTAACCGTCCCGAGCTGACGGCGCGCGCCTTTTTTGAGGATGCGGAAACGGGGCTCTCGGGCTACGCGACGGGCGATGTAGGCTATAACGCTGACGGGCTGTTCTACTATTGCCGCCGCAGGGACTCGCAGGTCAAGCTCAATGGCTATAGAATAGAACTCGGCGATGTGGAAAACAACCTGCTCAGGCTCCCGTATATTTCAAGCGCGTCCGTATTGCCTGTCTATGACGGAGGGCGCGTTGTGAGGCTCGCCGCGTTCGTTGTGCCGCGCGCGGGAGCGCCTACTTCCGGCAGGGGGCTCAGGCTCGCGATAAAACGTGATTTGGCAAAGCTGATGCCTGGCTATATGATCCCGGGAACGGTGACCGTCCTTGGCGCGCTGCCGATAAACGACAATGGCAAGCTTGACCGCCGCGCGCTGTCGGAGTTGCTGTATCCATCGTAACGCGCGGCTTCGCTGGAATTACGCGGGGAAGGGAGATAAAAAGTGCCTCTTATAAAAAAGTTTCTTGTGCCGTTGTGCGTGTTCGCAGCGGTAATGGGTTTCGCCGCGATGCCGGCTCGCGCGGTCTACGGCACGGAAATCGACGAAATAAAAACTGGCGAGATCAAAGTATCGGATCTGACCGTCAAAGGCAATTACGTGATAGCGAAACCGTGCTCCGCCGTGACGTTTGAAAACACCGAGATAGGGGGCGTCGTATTTTTCGGCGGACCGTCGAGCGGCGGGCCGGTGACGGTAAACATCGGCGCGGGCTCTTCGCTCGGCGGGATTATCATAAACCGGCCGGCGGCGCTGCACAACGAGGGACGTATCAGGGCGCTGGCCGTTATGTCCGATACGCGGATACATTCCCGCGGGCAGA
>JAITEC010000199.1 GCA_031282225.1 Oscillospiraceae bacterium
GTATAATACGAGTGGTACCGGCGCCTGTCGGACGTAGCCGAAAACACTATCAGCAAGAAAACGATCACGGCGATCACCAGCGCGAACCTGACAATCGAGGCCACGGTGCCGAAGATAGACGCGAACACGCCCCCCGTGCGCCCGTTGTTGACTCCCTCGTTGCGCCCTTCGTTGCGCCCTTCGTTGTATTCGCCGCTCCCGTCGCCGGGCGCGCCATATGCGGGAGTGTAATAATTGTCCGCGTACCATTTGAACAGCGCCTGTAGCATACTGTTCACGGCGCCGTCGAAGTCGCCGGCGTCAAAATCGCCCCAGAAGTACTCATTGAAATATTCATCGACCATGTTGTTCGTGAACGCGCCGTCGATGCCCGCGCCCACGGTGAGCCACGCCTTTCCCTCTTTCGTGGCAAGCAGGAGCAGCATCCCGTTGTTGTGCTCCGCCGATCCCACGCCCCAGTCGTTGAACAGCTGCATGGCGTACTCCTCTGAGTTCATGCCGTCCAGGTACTCCACCGTCACTACGACGACCTGCGCGCCGTCGCACAGCGCCTCAAGACCGTTCGTCACATGGTTATTTGAGTCTACGATCTTGTCTTTTGTAGCCTGTTTGAGCACGCCTGCGTAGTCTGCGACGTAATACTCGGGGCTTTTCCCCACTACCGCCGCTGCTGTCATGCCCAGCGACAGGGCGAGGGCGAGCGCAAGAACCGCTGTCAGCGTTTTTTTCATATCAAAACCTCACAAACCTATAATTGGCTCTAAGTCGATTCCAACCAGTCATCAGAGTCTCCGAAACGCCGCTGCGCCAGCGAGGGGCGCGCCGATCCGCCACCAATATAGCGTATCGGGAACGCGTCCGCCATGTCGAGCAACCGGTCCACCGCGCCGTTGTATTCCTCAGCCGCCTTTTTAATGTACATATTGGCGCCGTGTCCCGTGCTGCCATAGTCGTTCCACGCGTCATAATCGCTCTGCCGGCGGCCGTCCAGGACTATAATTTCGCGCAAATCACTAAACGCCAGGGCCAAGCCGATATATGCCCTGTATTTTTCCATCACCGTTTTCGCGTCGAACAGACCCCTCCTGGCTTCGATCATCGCGGCGGCGGACGCTGCGAGGTCGGGATACTTCGCGGCGACAGTCGCGTATCCAAGCATTGCGTCGGCGTACGTATTCAACTGCGCGTTGATAGACGGCTTTGTGTACGTCTTGTCCGGGATACCTTCGTAAAACAGCATCTCCGCCCTCTTGCCCTCACTGGCAAAGCTCGCGCTCACGCCGACCGGCGTGAACACAAGCACAGACAGCGCCAGCGCCACGGCGGCAGTCTTCCTGCTCTTGAGCGCCGCAGCCACGTTCACTTGGCAAACTCCAGCAGTTTTTGTTTTAGCTCGCCCTCGATGCGGCCGAGCTCGATCTCCGCCTCCCGGCGTTTTTGAGAGCCCTCGGACTGTATGGCGCGCACCTCCTCGAGTGTCTCTATAAGCGTGCGGTTCGTTGACATCAGCGTCTCAATGTCCACTATGCCGCGCTCCGACTCTTTCGCTATTTCCACGGTCCCCGTCTTGAGCTTTTCGGCGTTTTTGCGCAGGAGCTCGTTTGTCATGTTCGTGACGTCGCGCTGTGCCTGCATGGCCTGCTGCGAGTGGTGCATGCCCAGCGCCAGCACCATCTGGCTCTTCCATAGCGGTATGGTATTGACTATGGATGTCTGTATCTTTTCGACCATGAGACTGTCGTTATTTTGTATGAGGCGTATCTGGGGCGCCATCTGGATGGAAATCATGCGGGTGAGCTCAAGGTCGTACAGTTTTTTCTCGAAACGCTCAAGCATATTCGCGTAGTCGTTCACGGCTTGCGCGTCCTCGGGCAGGCCCGATTTCGCGGCTTTGGCCTGCAGTTCCGGCAGGGCCGTGGCCCTGCACTCCTCCAGCCGCTCCTTGCCCGCGAGGATGTACATCGTGAGCTCCTTGAAATACGCCTGGTTTAGTTCGTACATCTTGTCGAGGGTGGCGGCGTCCTTGAGCAGCGTGATCTGGTGTTTTTCGAGAAGCTGGCTGATTTTATCTACATTGACCTCCGCTTTGTCGTACTCGGCTTTAAGCATGGCGATCTGGTTGTGCACCTTTTTTTTGATGCCAAATATTCCCTTTTTCTCGTTGTCAGCCTCCCCCAGCCCTTTGAGCTCGACTACGAGGCTGGAGAGCATCTCGCCGACCTCGCCCATATCCTTTGTGCGCACGCTTCCGAGGGTGGATGAGGAGAAGTCCGCTATGTTCTTCTGCGAGGCGGCGCCGTAAGTGAGTATCGCGTTCGTGTCGGTTATATCGATCTTTTTCGCAAATTCGCGCACCTGCGCCTGCTCCGCCTCGCTCAGCTGACTCATGTCGAGCTTAGCGGCGCCTGCATCGCGTTTGGCCTGTTCCTCCGCCGGAAGCGCGGCCGCGGCCGCCGGCGCGGCGGGAGCGGCGGCGCCCAGTGTCAAGCTCGGCGTGTACTGTTGCGTGTTGTCCGGCATCTTTATGTCCACTCGCTTTCTTTAAAGTATTTTAGAAGTCCCCGTCTGTCAAGCCTTCGCGTTTGAGCATGGTCTCAAGCACTTTTATATCCGTCTCAATATCGATGGCTTGATTGGCAAACAGCGCGTCATATTGCTTTTTATAACTGGCGATTATCGTATCGAGCACGTCTGCGGCGCTGCTCTTCGCCGCCTCCACGCCCGTGCCGCCCGCGCCGGATGCCTCCAGCTGCGTGTACGCTTTGAGTATCCTCAGCGTCTCGGGCATGAAAATATCGGCAAACCTGCGAACCTGCGCGTAATCGGCGGGGTCCTCTATCACGTCCTTGAATATCTTGACTGAAATATCGGCAATTTCCGCTATCTTGGCCTTCACCCGGAAGTCTCCCGCCGCCTCGCGGTACCGCAGCATCTCGGCGATCGCCTCCTCGCCGCCACGCAGCAGCGCGTCCAGCGCCTCGTCCCCAGTCCCCGCGAGCGCCTGCGCCTCCTCGACATACTCAACCGCCCCTGGAAACACGCGCCCGAGAATGATGTACGCGGCGACGGCGAGAGCCGAAGGCGCGAGGAAATGCCACAGCTTAAACGTCGGCAACAGCAGGCACCCCAGCGCCCACGCGGCAGCCGCCCCATATAGCGGGATCGCCGACCTCTTTTTTACCTTCCTGACAGTCACGACAGCACGCGCCCCTTTGCCGCGCATTCATGTCCGATGCGCGGCTATATTATAGCCAATGCCGCAGCGCATGTCAAACTGACTGTCGCGAAAAGACCCGGTTGACAGTCGCGTGCAAATCCAATACAATTATTTAAATACAAGTACCCGATCGCAAACTCTCAACTTAAAGATCGCACAAATCCGCCCCAGGTCACGCCGGTCGTGCCGGCGCGCCGGCAGAGCGGCGCAATTGCGCCGCGAAATACGCGACGGGCCATGCCGCCGCCGCCAGGAGGGTCACGCCGTTTCCGCCGCGCACCGCAATGCCCACGCCGGCCGTGAGCGCCGTGAGGATTATAGCGCAGCTCGACACGCACAGGACGCGCGCGGCGGCGCGCTCCCCGAATCGAAGCGCGACCAGTGCGTACAGTATCTTCCCCCCGTCCAGCGGGCGCGCAGGCAACAAGTTAAAGACGCTCAGCAGCGCGCTGACGGCCGCGAGCTCGTGCAGCGCGCGCAACCACAGCCAGCCTCCCGCCACTGCGGCTGCGGCCGCGAGCGCCAGCCCGGCGGCAGGCCCTGCCGCCGCCGCGAAGATTTCGCCGCGGTACGACAGCGGGCCGGAGTATTCCATGGAAAATCCCGTCAGCCCCAGTCTCAGCCCGACTATCCGGCAGCCGCGGCTGCGCAGCGCGAGATAGTGTCCCAATTCATGTGCGAGCGCTGCGACAATGGCGATGCAAAACAGGCCGCCGGCATCGAAGAATATAGCGGCGGCAATCAATATGAGGAACCCTCCGTCCACCGTGAGCCCGTTCCACCTCAAGGCGCTACCCCAGGGGCGCGCCGGCGGGCACCAAGCCGTCGGAGTAATCGGTGCGCGACTTCATGAGCGCGGATCTCACAGCGCCGGTAAATTCCGCCGCGCCGTCCGGATCGCCGGCGCCCGGAGAAGACACTTCCATGTCCCCGCCTCCGCCGAGGAAAGCGGCGTCGAACGCGCCGTACAGCGCGTCGAGAAAGCCACGCTCCCCTCTCACGCCCTCGCCCATAATATGTACGGCTTCCCTTATATCCGCGCCGCCGAACAGCCTCCCGGCAATGCTGCGGGCAGCTTCCCTCGTCTGCGGCAGCGTCAGGACAACTCCCGCTAGCGCGAGCGCGCACAGCGCAAACCCCGTTTTCCTCATTGAGAGCAACCACCCCTTCCGCCACGCGTCAATGCAAAACACTGGCATAACTATATTCCCTATCCGGCGGAATATGCCGGCCAGGCGATTTTTTGGGAGGCAAAATGCGAGACGAAATCATAAAGGCAGTATCGGGCGACGGGTTCGTGTCGCTCACGGCGGTGACGTCGAGGGTCATGGCCGAGCGCGCGCGGGACATACACGGCGCGTCGCCCGTCGCGACGGCGGCGCTCGGGAGGGCAATGTCCGCGACGGCCATGATGGGCGCCGCGCTGAAATCGGAGGACACCTCCGTCACGGTGCGCATAAACGGCGGCGGCCCGCTAGGCACGATGATTGCCGTATCTGACTGTTGCGGCAACACGCGCGCCTGGGCGGCCAACCCCGCGGCCGACTTGCCCTCCAAGCCCAACGGCAAGCTGGACGTCGGCGGCGCGGTGGGCAGCAGCGGCACGCTCACCGTTATACGCGATATGCGCGGCGAGGCGCCGTACGTGGGCACCGTGGCACTTGTGAGCGGCGAGATAGCGGAGGACTTTACGGCGTATTTTGCCGTGAGCGAACAAACACCCGCAGCGTGCGCGCTCGGCGTACTCGTCGGCACCGACCGCTCCGTGCTCGCCTCGGGCGGCTATATCGCTCGTCTGCTGCCGGGCGCGCCGCCCGAATTGGCGGAAGCGCTCGAGACAAACGTGGCGAATTCAGGCGCGGTTACGCCCATGCTCCTCGAGGGCGGCGCAGATATGCTTATAGAGCGCGTCATGTTCGGATTGGGCGCGCGAACAATAGCGCGCGCGCCCGTTGAATACCGCTGCTACTGCACGCGCGCGCGCGTCATAGACGCGATTGCGGGCATAGGGCGCGCAGAGATCGAGGACATCCGCGCAAAGGGTGAACAAATAGAGGTGAAGTGCCGGTTCTGTGACGCGTCCTACAGGATAGGCACGGACGAACTGACGTGATTTTGCCGGGAGATCGCCTATTGTCATCATGGCGTTTTAGCCTGATTTTAGATATTTTGCTTCGCGAGCGTAAGCGAGCCGCGCGAAGTCG
>JAITEC010000200.1 GCA_031282225.1 Oscillospiraceae bacterium
AGGAACATGTCGGCGTAAGGCGTTATCCGCTCGAACACCGCCCACTGCGCGTATCCGGTCGTGTCCACGGCAGTGTGCACGCCCATCTCCTTGCACCGTCGCAGCAGCGCCAGAGTGAACTCTGGCTGCGACAGGCACTCCCCGCCGGACACGGTCACGCCGCCGTCGGAGTCCTCGTAAAAGGGCATGTCCCGTTCTATGCGCCGCATAACCTCGTCCACCGTCATGTCCTTGCCGCACATGTACAGAGCGGTGGCGCGGCAGGCTTTCGCGCACGCGCCGCACTCGTCGCATACGGATTTGTCCACCGCCGGGTAGGTGATGGGATTGCCCAAGGGATCCGTCTTGGTCTCGCCCCGAGTTATCGCCCCGTGCGGGCAAACGCCGAGACACGCCCCGCAAGTGTCGAGTCCGAGACACCGGATGCTCATCCAGTTAAGTTCGGTGTCGAACCTCTGCGATTCCGGGCTGTGGCACCATGGGCAGCGCAGGGGACACCCTTTCAGAAACACAGTGGTTCTCACGCCGGGTCCGTCCTGCACGGAAAAGCCCTGAATGTCGTATATCTTCCCCGTGAGTTCTTTTGTCATCAGTCAACCGTCTCCCTCTTGGTTTAGATTGCAATATTATCGTAACTGTTGTATAATTGCCGCGGCAGGGCGCGACCGGCGCCGTGAAAGGGGCGGTAATCATCAACGAGGTCAATATCACCTTTCAGCAGATCGAGACGTTTCTCACCGTCGCCAAACATCTCAGCCTGTCGAAGGCCGCGGAGGCGATGTATGTCTCGCAGCCCGCCCTGAGCAAGACTCTCCAGAGATTTGAGGAAGGCGTCGGCTTCCCGCTTTTTACCAGAAGCAATCAGGGCATCAGCCTTACCGAGGAGGGCAGGACGCTCTACCTCACCGTAAAACCCATGTACGAACAGGTGACGAGGGTCGTCCTGTCCATAAGAAGCGCAGCCGGCGCCGCCCGAAGGGTGCTCCACATCGGCGTTGTCCTCGACTACGACGCCTCGGAGGAGTTTCGGCCCATGAAAGCGCTTGTCGCGGAGTTTGAAAAGCGCCGCCCGGACATAACGGTGTTAGAGACGATGTTCGGCGAGCGCGACCTGCGCCAGTCTCTGGAATTCGGGAACATCGACCTGGCGTTCGCACCGGCCGCAGCCATGGAATCAAGCCCGTCGGTGGCCGTGAGGCCGCTGGGAAAAATGGACACCTACCTCATTATGTCGGATAAACACCCCATGGCCTCTCGCGAGGCGCCGGACTTCGCGGCGCTCGGTTCCGAGGTGTTCTACTCCCTGCCGCTAACGGACAGCGCGACCGACGCGAGAGCTGCCGCGGCCCGATGTAAAAGGCTCGGATTCGCGCCCCGGAGCGTCGAGTTCCCGCCGAATTCGCAGACGCTCCTTCACGCCGTGCGCCTGGGTAAGGGCATGAGCATATCGCGGGCGTATCCGGAACTCACGCAGGGCGAAGGCATCAAGCGCTTCCAAGTCCCGCCGGAACTGTGCGGACAGGAATACGCCGTAGTGGCCTACAGAACCGACCGCCTCTCGCGGGAGGCCAGGGCGTTTCTGGATATGATCCCGGGAAACGCCGAACCCGCGCGGGAAATGGCGGGGAAATAGTCGGAAAACGGCGGGGAAGCGGGGAATAACGGGTCTCGCTACTCCCCCCGCTCCCTGTCGTACATCTCGCGGCTGTAGGCGTACCACTCGCAGGCGGCCGTCCACAACGCCTCGGGGTCGGCGAAGAACGGGCCGCCGTAGTATCCGCCGCCCGCGCCGAGAACATCCGCCGTGTTCCTTACCAATTTTATGATCTCGTCTTTTTCCGGCGGAGCGCTGGAGAAATCAAGCCCCTCTATCCCCCCGCAGAAACCTATTTTTCCGCCGTATTGCTCCTTCACCGCCGGGTAGTCCACGACGCGCCGCTGTATTTGCAGAAAATCCACCCCGAAATCGATGAAGTATGGGATGAAGCGCGTGATATTGCCGCAGCTGTGAAACTCAAAGACGATGTCGCGGGATTTCACGTGCCGGATGAAGCGCTTCGTCGGCTCCGCCAGCATGTCCTCGAGCATCTTCGGGGAGAAGAATGTGTCTTTCTCGTTCCCCCAGTCGTCGTGGTATGTGAGCATCGTTATGGGATAGTATTCGAGCAGTCTGTCAAACTGCTCTATCTCGTGGTCGATGAACCTCTCAAAGAACGCCCGGCACGCCCCCGGCTCGGTGGCGAAGGCCATCATGGCATCGGTGTATCCCCCCATGAGCGAGACAAAGCGCTCCGTGCAGCCCAGACCGATGTCGATATTGAGCGCCTTTTGTGGGTCGTAGACGTTTTTCATGTAGTTTGACGCGTATGTATCAAAGTCCCAGTCGTCCAGATTGGGAAATTCGACTACCGACTCCCATTTTGTCACGTCGTCGAGTACTTGGGCGCCGGGCGTGAGCATCGGCCCTCCCGCCGAGACGACGAACGTCCAGTCGGTGAGAAACCAATCGCGGAACGTCCAATCCTCTTTGGCGAACCGAGTAAAGTCGGCCGCCACGGTGAGCCCCGCCGTTTTTTCCGTCGGCAGGATACAGTCGTTGGGCGCCACCGACTGTATATCCGTGACGGACAGCGGCATCCAGCGCGGCCTGTCGTGCCGCGCCGCGCGCTTGAGATTTTCCACGGCGGAAATCGGGCGTTCGAATTTGGGCAGCTTAAACTTTTCCGGAGAAAAGAAAGATTGCGCCTCCACCGTGTCCACGCCTGGATCAAGATAGCCGTAACGCGGGTATTTCATAAAACTCTCCTCCTGCGCGCGACGTCGTTCATCTTCGTCGAATATACGCCGTTTTGCGGCGCGCTTTTGTGTATGCTACCATGGCGCGGCGGAGATGTCAACACGGGATATTTTTCGTAAATTCAATCCCCCCCTTGACAAGCCTGATCTGACGGTGTATATTTCGCTCCGGGAATAAAACCAATGTGAATAATCCCCTCGGCGCGGGCGCGCCTTAAAATTTAATACGCGCAAACACAGTAACCAGTTCGACTTGAGGTCTATCCCGCGGAACATGTCCGTCCGCGGGGGGGATCCTGGGCTGAG
>JAITEC010000211.1 GCA_031282225.1 Oscillospiraceae bacterium
AAAACCAAAACACAATCCAGCGAAGCGATTGCGTTTTGGAGAGGAGCGGCTACGGAGCGGGCGAGGAGTGGAGCCTGCGACGCTCCGAGCTTAGCGCAGTGCGCCGCGACGATGGTGCCGCTGGTGGGACTCGAACCCACACGCAATCGCTTGCAACGGATTTTGAGTCCGCCCCGTCTACCGGTTCCAGCACAGCGGCAATTTTAAAAATACGCGAAGCCCGCTCCGTCGCTTATAAAATATCAGGCGGCAACGCCCTTGTCAAGTGCCCGGCATGACGATTTCCACGTGCGGGTACGCAAACCCTATGCCCGCCTCCTTGAACCTGCGAAAAGTCTCCATGAGAATATCGCTCTTCATGTCCAGCGAGATGCCGAAGTCTTTCACCCATACGCGCGCGCGTATCTTTACGGAGGAATCGGCCAGTTCGTCTACCAGGACCCTCACGGGCGGGGCTCCCGAGTTGAGGTCGTCTTCCGTGCGCGAGTCGAAATAATGCGGGTGCATGAGCACCACATCGCGTATTATCTCAATCGCGAGATCCAAATTGGACTCGTATGTCACGTCAAAATCCAAGAACATGCATATCTTCCTGTCGGAAAAGCTGGAGTTTTCAATGGAGCTGCGGTTAATTACGCCATTAGGTATGACCAGGCGCCTGTTCTCAAACGTGCGTATGACAGTGTGGCGCAGCGTCACCTCTTCCACCGTGCCGGATATGTCGCGGTCTATATACCTGATTACGTCGCCTATCTGGAACGGGCGCGAGAATATTATAATTATTCCGCCCAAGATGTTCCCCAGCGTCTCCTGGCACGCGATACCCAAGACCACTGCTACGATCCCCGAACTCGCCAGCAGCGTCTGCACCGTTGTCTTGACATCTCCGGACAGTATGCTCATAAACGCCACTATATATATCGCCGTTACGATCGCGTACCGCGCCAGCCGGAGATACCCCTGGCTTCTGCCGCTGATGTCCCTGTTCACGAGCGCCCTTTTGAAAACTGCGCCAATGACCCTCACTAGGATTACGGTAACCAAAATGACTACCGCCGCCCGCGCGACGAAACTCAGTGTCGCGTCCTTCGTAAGGCCTATGCTGTCAAGCAGTCGCCCCATCGCCCCTAAGGGTCAGACGACGCGCTTGGCGCCGAACCACACCCTCGTATAGTAAGCGCTGTCGAGCCTGCTGATAATAACGCCCGTTGACGACGTGGACGCGTGGATGAACTCCTCGTCACCGATATACAGCCCCACGTGCGTTACGCTCCTGCCATTTGACGAGAAGAACACCAGGTCGCCGGCACCGAGTTCTGATTTATCTATATGCACTCCGTTGTCCCTGTATTGACCCGACGCGTTGCGTGTGAGCGATATCCCAAAGTTCTTGTATACGTATGTAGTAAACCCGGAGCAGTCGAATCCCGACGGGGACGCGCCGCCGTACACGTAACGGCTCCCCAGGAACCCCAGCGCGAAGTCGACGAGCTCGTTGCCCGTCTTCGAGTGCGCGGGCGCCGGCGAGGACGCGGCCCTTGCCGCAGTGCGCAGCGTGGTGCTGTCCGGCTTGTACTGCGACACCACCGTCATGTAGTCCGAGCGCACGTATCCCGTCCATCCCTCGTGGCGAACCTTGTACCAGCCGTTGTTGATGCCTATCACGCTCATTAGCGTCCCAGAGTCATACGCCGCCAGGGCATCGTGTTCCGTTGACGGCCCCTCCCTGACAAACACTCCGTCGCCTACCAGCTTCCCGGTGGCGTTGAAGTTCTCGGCGCGCAGCACGTCCCGGTAATACTCCGATTTTGTGTACCCGACCACGCCGTTGAAATTGACCTTGAACCACTCGTTGTTTGTTTTTTCCAATATCACCACAATATCGCTGTCCACGACTTGCATGACGACGGAACTCGACGTGTTCGGCGCCGTGCGCACGTTCAGCTGCGTTGCGGACACCGTGGCGGCGCCGTACGCCAAGCCGTCGTCCGCAGACGCCGTGAAATTAGAGGCCGACGCCACGGCTGCGGCAATTGCTATAACGGCAATGCGCCGTCTGAGATGCTTCATTGTACGATTACGCCCTTTCTTCCCCGTATTTAGCGCCTACTTGCCCGACAAAGCCCTCTCCAGCCATACTGCGGCGACATCCACTGCCTCGTACAAGCTCGTCTTCTCGCTCTTTTTGATGACCCTGTCGCGCGATTTGAGGTTTGAATCCGTATACTGCAATTGAACCACCACCCGCGCAGGCACGTCGATGTCTCCCGCCTTCTTTGTCTCTGTCACCTGGAGCATGATAATGTACTTGTCGGACATGCTGCCGTAATATATAAGGTTGTCCCGCCTGCGCAGCGGCCGCCCCTTGTACATCAAGGCCACGCGCTTTTCAGTTGCCTGTGCCGGCATATGCCACCTCCCAAAAACGAAATTGTAATTGAATTGTAACACATTGTTTCTTCTGTGTCAACATTTTTTTCGAGATTTTATAAAAAAATTTTTTTAATATTTTAGCAAAAGTACTTGACAGCGTCAAGCCCATATGATAATATAATTATAGTTGGTGCCGATAACGGCGAGGGTACACCCGTTCCCATTCCGAACACGGAAGTTAAGCTCGTTCGTGCCGACGATACTTGGTGGGAGACTGCCCGGGAAAATAGGTAGACGCCAACATAAGCCGGAGCCCGCAACTCACGTTGCGGGCTCCGCTTTTTTTATCGCGGCGATTTATTTTTACTCATGAACCATAAATTAACACTAATAATCAAAGCGCTCGCGGCAATGATAGTAGAGCAAGACGCGCGAGCCAAACATAAAAAAGGCGCCGCACGGCTTGAAAAACAGGAACGGGAGATGCAAACAAATGACAAAGGGCTCAAGCCAGTCCGCGAACCCCAGCGCTCGCGAAGCGTTGAACCGCTTTAAGATGGAGACGGCCAGCGAAGTCGGCGTCAACCTAAAGCAGGGGTACAACGGCGACCTCACCGCGCGCCAGGCGGGAAGCATCGGCGGCGAGATGGTCCGTAAGATGATCCAAGCCTACGAGAACAGCCTCCAGTAAAAAAAGATCTGGGGCCGTTGGCAATGCGGCGGCGCCGGGCGCCCAAAATCGCCCGGCACCGTCGCGTACATATCGTTCAAAAACAATTCAA
>JAITEC010000021.1 GCA_031282225.1 Oscillospiraceae bacterium
GCAGAGAGCGTCAAACGCGCGCTGACGACACAAAAAGCGTTGAAGATCGTCACTGACAGCGCCGAGGCGCTCCCTCCACCGCCGCCGGATGCGCCCGCTCCCGCGCAGCAAGACGACGCGCCCGTCTCCGAGACGGGCGAAAAACCGAAGCCCGCGCGCCGCAAGCGCGCTGCGAAAACAGCGAAGCCGCAAGCCGAAGGCGATAGCGCGGCAGCAGCGGCCACAGTTCCCGATGCAGTCGATACGGTCGATGTCGATACGGTCGATGTCGATACAGTCGATACGGTCAATACAGTCAAGGAGTGAATAAGGCATGAATATGAGTTTGGTACCCTATGTGGTGGAACAGACATCGCGCGGCGAGAGATCCTACGATATTTTTTCGCGGTTGCTCAACGACCGGATCGTCTTTCTCAGCGAGGAGGTAAACGACACTACGGCAAGCCTCGTCGTGGCGCAGCTCCTGTTCCTCGAGGCGCAGGATCCCGAGAAGGACATACAGTTTTATATCAACAGCCCCGGAGGTTCCGTCACGGCGGGACTTGCGATATACGACACTATGCAGTATATCACGGCGGATGTGTCCACGATATGCATAGGGCTGGCCGCGAGCATGGGCGCGTTCCTGTTGTCGTCCGGCGCGAAAGGCAAGCGAATAGCGCTGCCTAACGCGGAGATCATGGTACACCAGCCTACGGGCGGATTCAGGGGACAGGCCACGGATATACAGATACACGCCGAGAATATACTGCGCACAAAGGAGCGCCTCAACAAGATACTCGCTGATAACACGGGCAAATCGATTGAAACGGTGCGCGAGGCGTGCGAGCGCGATAACTTCATGACCGCCGAGGAGGCCCGCGAATTTGGGCTCATTGACACGGTGATTTTTAAGCGTTAGGAGAACATTGCAAAATGCCTAAGGATGACAGCAAACTGGCCAGGTGCAGTTTCTGCGGCAAACGCGAAGATCAGGTGGTGCGCATATTTCGAGGGATCGGAGGGGCGTTCATATGTGACGAATGCATAGCTGCCAGCGCAAAGATGATAGACGGCGCCTTGATGCCGCTCGTGCCGGAATACTACGAGCCGAACCGGAGCGGGGGGGTGCGCCTGCCCCGGCCGCGCGATATCCGATCAGTGTTGGACGCGTATATAATAGGACAAGACAGCGCGAAAGTAGCCCTGTCGGTCGCCGTGTACAACCACTACAAGCGCATAACGTTTGGCGAGGGCGATGTAGAGCTGCAAAAGAGCAATATACTCATGGCGGGTCCCACCGGCTGCGGCAAGACGCTGTTCGCGCAGACGCTGGCGCGCATACTGCAGGTGCCGTTTGCCATAGCGGACGCCACTACGCTCACGGAAGCCGGGTATGTGGGCGACGATGTCGAGAATATACTGCTGCGGCTCCTCCAAGCTGCGGATTTCGACGTCGATCTCGCTCAGCGGGGCATTATTTATATAGACGAGATAGACAAGATAGCGCGAAAGAGCGAGAACGTATCAATAACGCGCGACGTGTCCGGCGAGGGGGTGCAGCAGGCGCTTCTCAAGATACTGGAGGGTTCCGTGGCGAACGTGCCGCCCCAAGGGGGGCGCAAGCACCCGCATCAAGAGTTCATAAGCATAGACACTACGAACATCCTGTTTATCTGCGGCGGCGCGTTTGACGGGCTGGACAAGATAATAGAAAACCGTTTGGACAAGAGGACGATGGGCTTTGGGGCGCACATCGTGCGCCGGAGCGAGCGGGACATCGGGGAGATATTCTCGCACGTGCAGCCACATGACCTGCTCAAGTATGGGCTCATACCGGAACTCGTGGGCAGAATGCCCGTCATCGCCACGCTGAATTCGCTCACGCGCGACGATTTGCTGCGCATACTGACCGAGCCGCGTAACGCGCTCACAAAACAGTACGTCCAGCTCATGCGGTACGACAACATAGGCCTCGAATTCGACAACGACGCCCTGGAGGCGATAGCCGACCGCGCCATAGAGCTGGATATAGGCGCGCGCGGGCTGCGCGGAATCATGGAGAACGTCATGATGGAAACCATGTACGAGGCGCCGTCCGACAGCAAAATCGAGAAGATCGTCGTCACGCGCGATTCGGTGGAAGGCAAGCGCCCGCCCAAGATGGTCAGGCGCGCAAAACCGCAGATCGACCCCGACGCAATACCCGCGAGCTGAAGCGGGCGCGCGTACAAGGTGAAAAATTTGGAACACGATATACACGACATATACGAACAGCTGCCTATGCTGGCTCTGAGGGCGCTGACGGTATTTCCGAATATGCTCCTCAACTTCGACGTCGAACGCCACAAATCTACGGCCGCCGTCGATGCCGCGAACAACGGCGACAGGAAACTGTTCATACTAGGGCAGAGGGATATATCCAAGGAGACGCCGGATTTAGAGGATCTATACGCAGTGGGCACGGTGTGCCACGTCAAACAACTTCTCAGACTGCCCGGAGGCGGCATAAAGGTGCTCGTAGAGGGCAAGTACCGCGCTCGTCTTGAGGAAGTGATAAGCGAGCGGAAATTCTATCTTGTCAAGGTGAGCCCGCTGTTTGATGAGGAACCGCGCGGCAGGGCGGCGCGCGTCGAGGCGCTCGTGCGGAAATCCGTGAGCCTTTTCGACACGTATGGGGCGATGTCCGGCCATATCGGCAGGGAAGTGGTATTCGCCGCGTTCGCCATGGGTGACCCTGGGAATATTGCCGACCATATTGCGCAAAATACTTATATAAAACCAGAAAAAAAGCAGCTCATCCTCGAAACGCTCGAACCGATGAAGCGGCTCGAGCTCATGTGCGACATGCTCGCGCGAGAGATCGAGGTACTGGGAATCGAGCGCCAGCTGGGTGAAAAACTGCGCGGCCGCATAGAGGGCCAGCACAGGGAGTATGTGCTGCGCGAGCAGCTCCAGATCATACAAAGCGAGCTGGGGGTCGGGGGAACGGCTCAGGACGAATCTGAGGCGGAGGACTACGCGGAGAGGATACGTGCGCTTAAACTCGGCGCGGAGGTCGAAAAAAAACTGTTGAAAGAGGCCAACAGGCTCGACAGGCTCCATTTCGGCTCGGCGGAGGCCACCGTGGTGCAGACGTACATCGACACGTGCCTGGAGCTGCCTTGGAACAAGGCGACGCCGGAGCGCGCGAACGTGGCGGCGGCGCGCAAGATACTCGACAGGGATCATTACGGCTTGGAGAAAGTAAAGGAGCGCTTGCTGGAGTTTATAGCAGTGCGCCAGCTGTCGCCGAAGCTTAAAGGACCTATCATCTGCCTTGTCGGCCCGCCGGGCGTAGGCAAGACATCCGTGGCGATCAGCATGGCGCGCTCGCTGGGCAGGAAGCTCTC
>JAITEC010000069.1 GCA_031282225.1 Oscillospiraceae bacterium
CGTTATAGCCGAACACGACGGGCGTGCGGATGACAAGCTTCTTGCCAATCCGGACGGTCCGCCGCAGATTTTCGAGTATGAGCTCGTTGCCCGCTCCCGTGTACTCGCGGTGTTTCTCCGTGTCCATGTGCTTGATGTCCGCTATGACGAGATCCGCGTGTTCGTACACGGCCTCCATGTGCTCCGGCGCGCAGTGGAGCGCCGATTCCACGCACGTGTTGACAGCCGTTTTATGACAGGCCTCCAGCAGCATGCTCGCGAACTCCCACTGGAGCATCACCTCCCCCCCCGAGAGCGTTACGCCGCCGCCCGTCCTCCTGTAGAAATTGCGGTCTTCTACTATCACCTTCATCAATTCCGATACAGTCATGCGCTCCCCCCAGAGCTTCAGCGCACGGGAGGGGCACTCGTCTGTGCAGCGCATGCACCCGGAGCAATGCTCCGAGTATGGCGCGGCTTTCAGGACACCGCCGCCGTCAAACTCCAGCGGGCCGCGCTCGCCGAGCGGGCACGCCTTTAGGCAGTACCCGCATTTTTTAAGCGATATGCACTTGTCCGGATAGACGCCTATCCGCTGATATGGAGCTATAGTCTCGGGGTTGGAGCACCACAGGCAGCGCAGCGTGCAACCAGTGAAAAACACCTCCGTGCGTATGCCCGGGCCGTCGTGTATGGTGTATTTCTGGATATTCGATACAAGCCCGCACGGCTCGCCCGAATCAGTCAAGTGAAGCATTTAGTCGAACGACAAGCTCGTGCGGCCTATTATGTCGTCCTGAAGGGCGCGGTTGAGCTCCACAAAGTACGCCGAGTAGCCCGCGACGCGCACGAGCAGATCTTTGTACTCGTCGGGATCCTTTTGCGCCGCTATCAGCGTCTCTTGGTTGGCGACTGTAAACTGACTGTGCATCCCCTTGCGGTGAATATACTCTTCCATCAGCGCGATGAAGTTTTCGCGGCCCGTGTCTCCGGCCAGAGCGCCGGGCGAGAACTTCCAGTTGAGCAAAGTGCCGTTCGTCGCGCGCGCGTGGTCGAGCTTTGTGACAGATTTGCATATGGCCAGCGGGCCGCGCACATCGTGCGAGCAGCATTTCGTGTGGACGGCGCCCATGCAGTCGCTCACCGGCTCAAAGGCTTTTCTGCCGTCTATCGACGCCCACTGGTTCTGCCCGTGCGCTACGTTTACGGTGACGGAGTACGCACCAGGCTGGAAAAAGCCCCCGTGGGCGTTCGGGCGGTGTTCCACGTGCTTACACCACGTGTCCATGGCAAACTTTGCGAGCATGTCGGCGTAGTCGTCGTCGTTTCCATAGTGGTGCACGCGGTCGGAGTTGACGTAGGCATACAGGCTCTCGTAGCCCTCCCAGTTGGCCGCCACGGCGTCGAGCAGCTCTCCGCCCGTCACGCGCTTCTCGTCGAACACGAGTTGCTTTATAGTTGCAAGGCCGTCTCCGGCCGTGCCTATCCCAACGCCCTGCGGGCCGGAAAAATTGTATTTCGTGCCACCCGCCGTGACATCCTTGCCGTGCTCCAGGCAACCGTCCATGAACGTGGACAGCAGCGGCAGCGGATACATCTTTTGGTGCACGAGATCAACAGTGTTGAGCAGCGCTATCTGCCTGTCGCACCAGTACTCCATCTGCCTGTCATACGCCTCGAGCACTTGGTCGAACGACGTGAAGTCGTGCAACGAACCCGTGGCCAGTCCCAGGCGCCCGCCTATTTTGCCGCAGCGCTCCCAGCGCGGGCACCCTTCGCCGCAGTTGTAGCAGCGGCCGTCGTTCACGGCGAGCTCCAACACGCGCGCGATGTTCATGTGCCCGCAGTCTTTCCAACCGTAAGCCTTGCCCGACGGGTCGGGCTCCACGCAACCGACCACCTGGTAGTCGCGCGCGTCGCGCACCTCCACGCTTGATGTGAGCATACTCGGGATGGCCACGTCGTCGTTGAATATCTTTGGCTCGCCCGTGCCCATGCGTATGAGGTTTGCCACTTTTATCTTGAGTTCCCACGGGGTGCCGGCGTGCATGCGCACCGCCAGCCACGGGCACGGGATGCGGATATGCGCGTGGGCGTCGAGCGACATGAAGGTGAGTTCGTTCGTGCCGTCCGCGCCGTCCTTTGTTATGCCTCCTACGGTGAGCGCGGGCCCTCCTATGCCGCCGTTTCCGAACGTGCGTATGAGGATGTGGTTGCGTAGCTTATTGAGATCCCACACCTTTATAAAGAAGTTCTCTATGAGTTCTTGCATCTGCTCGCGCGTGGATGCGCCCGTCTCAATATCTCGCTTATAGAACGGGTACATGTACTGGTCGAAGCGCCCATAGCACACGGAGTGGCCGTTACACTCTATATACACGAGATCTACGGCGAGATTCACAAGCTGTATCGCCTCCCAGAACGTGCGCGGCGGGTTACAGGATATCCAGCGGCAGTTGGAGGCTATCTGGCGCAGCTCGCCCGCCCTGACGGCGTCGCTCTCGCCGCGCGCCATCTCCTCGGCCAGCTCGGCATACCTGTTCACGTGGCGCTGCGCCGCGTCGGCGACGATGCCGGCCGCCTTGTAGAACGCCCGCTTTTCGATGTCGGCGGGGTCGTGTAGGGACAAGGACGCCTCGTATTTTGTTATCTCCGCCCTAATTCCGCCCAGCCCGAGCTTCAGCAGGCGCTCGAACTCCAGCCCCAGATGGCCCGCTCCGCAGAATATGTACGCGTCGGCAAAGAACACGCCCTTGCCGTCGTGCGAGCCCTTCACCACGTCGTCTGTGAGCATGGAGCGGGTCATGTCCTCCACGGTGTTTCCGTCCCAGAAGTCGCGCAGCTTCTCCAGGCGCTCCTGCGTGTCGGCGGTATACGTGAAGTAGTCGTGCGTGCGCTTCTCGCTGTAGCCCATAAGGCCGTCGCGCATCTCGTTTACGACCCAGTTGAACCCGAACTCCGGGAACACCGGCGCGCCCTTCTTGTCGCAGCACAGACACCCCACCACGAGCTCGTGCGGGAAGATGTACAGCGGCGCCTCGTCGAGGATCTTCGCCACGGCATATGCCCGCTTGAGCAGCGCGGGCTCGCCCGAGTGCTCCCTGTAGGCCTGCGTCGTGAGTTCCGCGGCGTCGGGCGCCACGAAGCCGTTTGTCGTCTTGGCGGTTATGGCCAGTATCTTGTTTATGCGCTCGAATGGCGACGGATCGGGCGTGTTTCCCGATATCGCCACGCCCCAGTCCTTGTCGAACGGCTCTATAGGCTGCGGATCTGTGTCAATGAGGTATGCGTTTTTGTAGGTGTCGCGGTTTTTCGCCAGGTTTTCGTCGCTCGTAAAGCGCGTGCGCGCGGCGGCGGCTGTCGCTGTCGGACTCATTGAAAATACCTCCTCCAATACTGTGCGCAAAGAAATATTTCGCGCATCTCAATAATATTATAGATGCAGATTATATGTCTATTCTACCTCAAACGCGGCGTCCGTGTCAACCGCCCGCCGGCGGTCAATCGACGCTCTCGCCCGTCTTTGTGAGTATGAAGCGCCGGACAAAGCGGCCCTGCGCCCCTGCGCCGCGGCGCGCTATATAGAGGTATCCGAGCGAGGAGAACACTGCGGCGCCCAGGAAATTGACGAGAAGGTCCTTCATCGTGTCATACAGCCCTATGTCTACATAGTCGCCTATAATAGTATTTTTTTGCATGTCCGTGCCCAGCGCGACGTCCATTCCGAACTCAAAGAACTCCCACACCACGCCTATAGTCATGGAAAAGCAAAACGCGAAAATCGCCACGAACACGGGTGACAGGCTGATGGCGAACCTGTCCTCTCGGTTGAGGATATCAATGAGCGCCAGGCCTATCGCCGCCGCCAGAAAACCGTTTGCCGTGTGCAGCATGGTGTCCCATCCCTTGATATTGACATAGTATCCGGCTATCTCGCCCAATATTTCAGCCGCGAATATGAAAAACAGCACTATTGCCTCCAAGGTGTCGGGGACATCTATTTTTATACGCTTCTCCAGAAACGACGGTATGGTAAACAAGGCGAGCGTCAGTACGCACATCAGCACGTTTTCCCAATTCGAGTTGAATATCTGTGCCACTAGCACGCCCACCACGAATACACGCAGCACCACGTAAAGCGCGAACAGCCGCGGGCTTCGCTTTATGCCGCGCGACACCTCGCGCAGCCTCTTCTTATGACTCAACGCGGTTCCCCAATTGCGCGGCGCCCGTCTCCTGCTTCGCCTTGGAGTCAACCACGTGCCGCGAGCGCAGTTCCCGGCTCACGTCGCCGGGCGTTATGCCCATGCTGGCCATAAGCACCAAGCAGTGGTACTGCAGGTCTGCCAGCTCATATACAGTCTCCCCGATATCGCCGCCCTTTGCCGCTATGACGACCTCTGTTGACTCCTCGCCTATTTTCTTGAGTATCTTGTCAAGCCCTTTTTTGAACAGGTACGTGGTATACGAGCCGTCTTTGGGTCTGTGCAACCTATCGAGCAGCAGCGCGTAGAGCTCGTCTGTCACATTGGCCGACGGACCCCCCGCCTCGCCGAAGCACGACTGCGCGCCCGTGTGGCACGCGGGACCCACCTTGTCTACCAGCACCAGCAGCGCGTCGCCGTCGCAGTCGGGCAGCACCTCGCGAACATACTGTATATTCCCCGACGTCTCTCCCTTGCGCCATAATTCGCCCCGGGAGCGCGACCAAAAGCACGTGCGCCCCTCTCTCAGAGTGATCTCAAGGCTCTCCCTGTTCATGTAGGCGAGCGTGAGCACCTCCCGTGTTCCGGCGTCTTGGACTATGGCCGGTATTAGGCCGTCGCCGCCGAATGTGAGTCCGTCGATATTACTTTTTGTAATCATAGCCTGACGTTGATCCCCTCCGCGCGCAATATGCGCTTCAAGTCTGTTACCGTCACCTCTCCAAAGTGGAATATGGACGCCGCGAGCCCCGCGTCCACATCGGGCAGTTCGCGGAAGAGCTCCGCGAAATCCTCCGCGCGTCCCGCGCCGCCGGAGGCAATCACGGGTATGGACACCGCGCCGCAGACAGCGCGCAGCAACTCTATATCAAAGCCGCGCTTGACCCCGTCGGTGTCCATGCTGTTTACCACGAGTTCGCCCGCGCCCTCTCCCGCGCCGCGTCTCATCCACTCTATCGCCTCTAGCCCCGTGTCTATCCTGCCGCCGTTTTGAAACACGTGGTACGCCCCGTCCACGCGCTTTACGTCCACGGACAGCACAACGCACTGGTTCCCATATCTGCGCGCGGCCTCGCCGATGATCTCCGGGCGCCCTATGGCGCCTGAATTGACGCTGACCTTGTCCGCGCCGCACCTGAGCACCCTGTCAAAGTCTCCGAGCGCGCTTATCCCGCCGCCGACAGTGAGCGGGATGAACACGTTTTCCGCCGTCCGCGCCAGTATCTCTGTGAATATCCCGCGCTGTTCGTGAGAGGCCGTTATGTCGTAAAAGACGAGCTCATCCGCCCCGCCGTCACTGTACAGCCTCGCCAGTTCCACAGGCGACGACACGTCCGCGAGCCCGGCGAAGTTCACTCCCTTAACTACGCGCCCCTCGCGGACATCGAGGCACGGTATAATACGTTTCGTAATCAAACTGCGACCCCCTCCGCCGCAGCGAGAACGTCCACAAGGGCAAGCTCCCCCGTGTAGAGCGCCTTGCCGACTATGGCACCGCACAGGCCCAAGTCCCGCAACGCGCGCACGTCGCCCAGCGACGATACGCCGCCCGAGGCAATTATGTCCACCGACAAGCTGCGTGCCAATTCTTCGTACAGCGCGATGTTAGCGCCCGATAACAGTCCGTCTTTCGATATGTCCGTGCATATTATCGTGCCCACGCCCACGCGTTCCAGTTCGCGGCAGAAGTCAAACGCGCGCCGCTCCGACAACTCTGTCCAGCCGCGCATGGCGGCGAACCCGTCTTTGATGTCCACGCCCACGGCGATTTTTTCGCCGAACCGCGCCGTCATTTCTCCTACGAAACCCGGCGACGCTATGGCGGCGGTCCCCAGTATGACGCGGGCGACGCCGGCCTCTATGTACCGCTCCACGGTGCCCGCAGAGCGCACGCCTCCCCCGACCTGCACGCGCCGCGCGCGCGCCACTATCGCCCGCACGGTTTCGAAATTCGGCGTGGTCCCGTCGCGCGCGCCCTCCAGATCCACTACGTGCAAAAACTCTGCGCCGCATTGCGTAAACTGCCACGCCACGGACACCGGGTCCTCGCTATACACGGTCATGCGCGCGTAGTCCCCGCGCTCCAACCGCACGGCGCGCCCCTCATAGATATCTATCGCCGGAAAGATCAGCAATATATGCACATCCTCTCAGTTTCTCTCCGGCACTATCTCCACCCAGTAGCCGTCGGGGTCCTCTATGAAATAGATGCCCATCTGCTCATTTTTGAAACACACGCATCCCATCTCGCTGTGCTTTTTGAGCGCGGCGTCCATGTCGTCGGTGCACAGCGCCAGGTGTATCTCGTTGTCCCCCAGCTCATACGGCCCTTCTTTGTCGCGCAGCCACGTCAGCTCCAAGCTGTGCCCTGTCGTCCCGTCGCCCAAAAACGCAATCTCAAAACTCCCGTCCGGCGCGGGCATACGGAAATTTACGGAAAGCCCGAGCGCCTGTTCATAGAACTTGATGCTTTTTTCGATATCCGTGACGTTGAAATTGTTGTGGTTGAACGTGAATTTCATATGTACGACCGCCCCTACAAATTATTTCGCGCAGATGGCTTTTGCCAGGAGCAATTATACGATACACCGGGCAAACATGCAAGTTTTTAGTCAGTCCTCAGCGCCGCCACGGGATCCTTGCGTGCGGCTATGCGCGAGGGTATGAGGCCGGATATGAGCGTGAGCGCCACGGACAGCGCGACGAGCCCCGCGCCTCCGGCGAGCGGCAGCCGAGAGAGGTTCGATATGCCGGCGTACTTGTCTATTATGAGGCTCGCGGGTATGTTCAGCAGCAGCGTCACCGCTATGCCCAGGGCGCCCGCCGTGAAGCCCACTATCATGGTCTCCGCGTTGAACACGCCGCCGATATCGCCGCGGCTGGCTCCAATAGCCTTTAATATGCCTATCTCCTTCGTGCGCTCGAGCACGCTGACGTATGTAATAATCCCTATCATTATGCTGGACACCACGAGGCTTATGCCCACAAAGCCCATCAGCAGCGCGCTGATAGCCGTAATTATGCTGCTCACACTGCTCATGAGCAGCCCCACGAAATCGGTGTAGTGGAGCACCTGCGCATCCTCGCCGCTCGCAGCGGCCCTCTGTGTCATCTCGTCGTTGTACCTGTCGATGAACTCCACTATCTTGTCCTTGCTGCCAAAGTCGCGGGGGTAGATGTTTATCCCGCTCGGGCGCGACTGGTCAACGACGCCCAGCTTGGCGAGGTTGCCCTCTATAGTGGCGGAACTCGTGGAGGCATAGTTTTCCATCATGGCGGCTATCTGCTCGTCCGTCATGCCCTCCATCATCGCCCTGTACTCCTCCGGCACTTGCGATATGTCGAATTCCTGCGGCTCTTGTCCGGGTCCTCCGAACGGCTTGCCGGAAAAAACATCGGACTCCATGTCCGCCAGCTGCTCCCGTACTATCTCGTACTCGCCCGTGCGGTCTATGACGTATTTCGGCAGTTCCGGCAGATACAGCGCGTTCGCGTTGCCCGCTCCAATGGCGGAATCGGCGTTGGGACGGACTATCCCCACGACTGTCAGCATTATGGCGCCCTCGAGCGCCGAGCGCATATAATCCTCGCTGCCGCTCATGTCGCGCCAGAGCCCGCCCGACTTCTGGTACAGGGCGGCGTTCGGCAGCAGTTTATATGTCAGGGACAATATCTCGTCGTATGTAAATTCCATGGGCTGTGACTCTATCTTCTCGCCGGCCACGAGCTTGCCTATTGTGTCGCGCAGATCCCCCTGCTCTTTCAGGCCAAGGCAATACAGCCCGTAGTCCGTGATCTCGCTGTCCTCCGTGACAGCTATCAATATCTCATCGTATCGCTCCGGCCAGCGGCCCGCGAGAACGTCGTACTGTTTTTTGAGCAGTTCCCGGTTGTCTATCATCTCGCCCCAAATATTGCTGTTTTGCATCATCATGTTGTTGCTCATCATGGTCCCCTGAAGCGACGACTCGTCAGGGGCGCCGCCGCCGAGCATTGACTGCATGAACAGCGGGGGGTTTATGTGCGCCGCTCCGTCCGCCCCCTCCCTGTAGACATTGAGCTGCGCGTTTGAGTACGTGTACCCTATGGCGTTCACCCACTCGTCCAGTTCGCCGGAGTGCGTCTCTATGTACTCCTTAAACGAGCGAAGGTCGTTCTTCTCCGCCGTGGCGGCACCCATCACGCCTATCATGTCTGTCATAATATCTAAACTGTATATCTTCTCGGCGTTGGGATCTCGCTCCTCCCCGCCGGCCCTGTCCGCCATGGCGCCCATTATGGCGTCGAGGTCCGCCGTCTGCTCTTGTATCTGTAGCGGATATGTGGACAGCGTGTCCTCCTGAACCTTTTCGATGTACGACTGCATGCCGTTTGAAAGCGACATGATGAGCGCTATGCCTATTATGCCTATGCTGCCCGCGAACGCCGTGAGGAACGTGCGCCCTTTCTTCGTCATGAGGTTGTTCATGCTCAGCGACAGCGCCGTGAGGAACCCCATGGAGGGCTTGCGCTCGTTCTTGGCTCCGCTGCGGGCGCGCGGCTGCGTATCGGCGTTCGCGGGATCGCTGTCGCTGATGACCTTGCCGTCGAGCAGGCGCACTATGCGCGTTGAGTACCTGTCGGCGAGTTCGCCGTTGTGCGTGACCATGATGACGAGCTTGTCGCTGGCAATCTCCTTTAGTATCTCCATTATCTGTACGGACGTCTCGCTGTCGAGCGCGCCTGTCGGCTCATCTGCCATTAGTATGTCCGGGTTGTTGACGAGCGCGCGCGCGATGGCCACGCGCTGCATCTGCCCGCCCGACATCTGGTTTGGCTTTTTGTTCAGCTGGTCTCCCAGTCCCACTCGCTCCAGGGCGTCTGTCGCGCGGCGCCGCCGCTCCGCCTTGCCCACGCCGGACAACGTCATTGCCAGCTCCACATTGTTAAGGACGCTCTGATGTGTTATGAGATTATATGTCTGGAACACAAATCCGATACGTCGGTTGCGGTAGTTGTCCCAGTCCCTGTCGCTGTAGTCGCGGGTGCTGCGCCCGTTTATTACAAGGTCTCCCTCGGAGTAGCGGTCGAGCCCGCCCAGGATGTTGAGCATCGTCGTCTTGCCGCAGCCGCTCGGCCCCAATATGGACACGAACTCGCTGTCCCGAAACGTGAGGTTGATGTTCCGCAGCGCATGTACGGTGGCGCCGCCCGCTTTGTAATCCTTTACGATGTCTATCAGTTGAACCATTGCGCGTCTTACCCTCCAAAATCCAGCAGTTGATATTAGTTAGCATAAATCGCCGCCAAACGGCTGTCAAGCCATTTTCCGGAAATTCACGATTTGTTTGCGGAATGTTAATATTTACATCGACGCGCCGACGAAAAATATTAATATTCAGTAAACAAATCGTGAATTAATTATGAATTATATTGACAATATACCGGCGCTGTGGTATAAATAATTAGCACTCGCCGGCCGAGAGTGCTAATAAAAAAATTATTAGTGAAGGAGTTGTTGATCATGGCAGGGCTTATACCGTTCAATCGCAAAAACAACGCTCTCGCGCGCTCAACCACCGGTTTTGAGGACTTCTACAACATGCTTGACGACTTTTTTAGCGACAGCCTGCTGTCGGGCCGCAGCTTGTTGAGGGATACCTTCAAAATCGACATCGAGGAGACTGAAACGGAATACCTCATCGACGCGGAACTGCCCGGTGTCAGTAAAGAAGATATCGATTTGGGCATAGAGGACGAAAACCTCTGCATCTCCGTCAGCCGGTCGGAGGAGATTAACAAAGACGGGAAAAACTATGTCCACAGGGAGCGCCGCGCCGGCTCCATGAGCCGCAGGATCCGCTTGGCCAACGCAAAGCTCGACGGGATCACGGCAAAACTTGAAGACGGGGTATTGACGGTGACCATCCCGAAAGACAAGGCGGAGCCGCACTCGCGCAAAATAGAGATCGAATAGCCCAGGCACCGGCGCAAGGGGGATTGCGGAATACCGCGATCCCCTCTATGTCCGCATTTGGTTAGTCTTGTATAATAACATACCGTAAAAAAAGTGTTGACAATCCACGTCCCATGTGCTAGAATATCTACCATGTTAGTGATTTAGAACATAGTGCGGGCGCGGGTGCGCGTGGGTCGAGTCGCCATTTTTGTTCTAATATGCTAACTTAGTTGGCGCGCACGGCGCGGCAGATCGATTCGGAAAGGAGGGAGGTTTCAAGGTGCGAAAGGTATTTGCCGTTGCAGCGGCCGCAGTTTTTGTCCTCGCGCTCGCCCCGGCGCCCGCTATGGCGGCTGAGTATGAGACATGGGGCGACATCGCCGATGCAATGGAGGCCGTGCTGAACGACGCCTACGCGCTTTATGTGTCCGGCGACGCGCCGTCCGCTAAAGACGGCGTCAACGACGCGTACTACGGGTACTATGAGGCGCTGGGATTTGAAAAACAGGTCAAGTCGCGCGTTTCCGGCAACCGGGCCGCCACGGTAGAGCTGCAGTTCAGCTTCGCGAAATCCGCAATAAACTCGGGCGCGCCAAACGAGGAAGTCAAAGCGCTGCTCGACGAACTGTCGGGCTTCCTGCACGAGGACGCGGGCGCGCTCGACGGCACGGTCGGCGAAAACGGCGCGGCGGACGACAGCGGCGCGGTAGTACTGATCGAATCGCTGCTGATTATCACGCGCGAGGGCTTTGAGGCGATACTGATAGTGGGAGCCATCATCGCGTATCTTGTCAAGTCGGGCAACGGCGGCAAGGTGGGAGCGGTCTACAAAGGGTCGGCGATAGCGCTCGCGGCCAGCGTGGCGATGGCGTTCGCCCTGAGCGCGATAACGAACTCCGGCGGGGCCAAAAACCAAGAGATCATAGAGGGCGCCACAATGCTCGTCGCCGTCGCCGTGCTGTTCTATGTCAGCAACTGGATGGTGTCAAAGGCCGAGTCCGCCGCGTGGACAAGCTACATAGAGGGCAAGGTGCAAAGCTCAATAACAACAGGCAGCGTGTTCTCGCTCTCGTTCGCGGCGTTTCTGGCAGTGTTCCGGGAGGGCGCGGAGACGATACTGTTCTACCAGGCCCTGCTGGCAGACACGGACGGGCACATCGGCATGATATGGCTAGGGCTCGGCATCGGCGTTGCCGCGCTCGTCGTAATCTACTTGCTCATCCGCTTTATGAGCATAAGGCTGCCGCTCAAACCGTTTTTCTTGGGGACGAGCATACTGATGTTCCTGATGTCGGTTACATTCATCGGTTCTGGCATCAAGGAGCTCAGCGAGGGGGA
>JAITEC010000175.1 GCA_031282225.1 Oscillospiraceae bacterium
CCGCGCCGCGTATTCGGCGCGGCCGGCCACTATCTCCCCCACCGCGCCTAGCGCCCGCTCGGCGCTGAAACCGTCCACGCCGCCCGCAGAGGGCATCCCCAACTCGCGCGCGTAAGCCTCCAGTTTTGGGTCGCACATTATTCCCGCCGACGGCACGGCCGCGCGGGCGGCAAAGATAAGCGCGTGGAGGCGCATAGTCACGACGAATTCGGCGGCGCCCATCACGCCAATGAGCTCCGGCGGCGTAAATTGACCGTCTAAAATATGCGACGGCCGCTTCATCATGCGGCTTATCTCAAAACTGATGCCCGCGTCCCCCGGCGTCTGCATGGCTATAAAGACAACGCTCAGGCCATAGCTGTCGTATATGGCGTCGCACATCCTCGCCATCTCGCCGTACAGACCGCCGCCGTTCGGCCAGCGCCTTGCGCAGACCGCCGCGAACGGGCGATCCTCCGGGACTCCGCAGGCGCCGAGTATTTTCAGCGCCTCGCCGCGCGGCGCGGCGCCGATTGTAAATACGGGATCTGCCGTCACGTGGAGGTCGTCGCGGCGCACGCCCATCGCCAGCAGCTCGTCCCGCGATCCAGAGTCGCGCAGAGTTACTACATCCGCGCCCTGCACCACTTTCTTGACCCTGCGCCTGTTTGACCGGCGCGTCACGGGGCCTATGCCGTTGGCATATATCATGACCTTTTTCCCGAGCCCGCGCGCCAGTGTGATTATCCACAGGTAATAGAGCAGGGAGCGGGTGGACGTCTGGTCCTGCAAGAGGCTGCCGCCGCCGGATACGAGCGCGTCGCAGCGCGAGAGCGCTCGCAGCACGCCTAACGCGCCGAACCTGCGCACGGCGTCGCAGCCGTGGCGTGCGCGCGTCTGCGCGGGATCCCTCGACAAAACGGTAATCGATATATCGGCGCCCGCGCGCGTCATGCTCTCGCGCACGGCGTGCAATATGGCCTCGTCGCCGGCGTTGCCAAAGCCGTAGTAACCGCTCACTACGATGCGGCGGGGACGGCGCAGCGCAGCCTCGTACGCGAGGATGCAATAGTCCGCCATGCGCGCTACCGAGTACTCGCGCACCACCATCTCGCGCCCGTCCGCGCCCGCGCGCGCCCCCCCGCGCAACATTCCCAGCGTTGCCATGATCTCCCCGCGCAGATCCTCGGCCTGCGCGGCGGCGCAGCCCCGGCAGCAGAAATTCGTCAGCGCGGCCGCGGCGCGGTTTTCGTCCGTCAGCAGCCCCATATACCCCTGCGGTCCCGCCAAAATCACGGGCAGGCCGGAAGATAGCGCCTCCAATGCCGCGCGAGAGGCGCCCACGAAAATGTCAGACGCCGCCAGCAGGCGCTCCACGTCCGTGCGCGGGCCCGCCATGACCACCGCTTCGCGGCCGGCGCGGCTGTTCGCCTCCCCCGCCCTCGCCAGGAGTTCGCCGTACATATCTCCCCCGCCCACTATGAGCACCCGCACGTCCGGCGCCTCGCGCGCCATGTCCCCCGCCGCCTCTATGAGCACCCGCGCTATCGCAGCCGGATCCCCGGCCCTCTCCCCGTCGAGCCTGCTGATGTGGCAGACCACGCGCTCCCCGGAACCAATTCCGAGCGATTCCCTCACGCCTGCCGCATCGGCGAGCGGGGAGAACCTCGATGTGTCTATACCGTTGATCGTCATGAATATGTCGCGCTGCGCCACGGAGTACTCGCGCATGAGATATTCACGAATGTCGTCGGATACGGCTATTGTCTTGTCGCCCCAGTTCGACAGGAAGCGCAGCCCGCCGTCGGTGTCGAAGGTGTAATGCGCGGTAGTCACGAACGCGAAGCGCATAAAATGGCGCAGCAGCCCGCAGATAAACGCCGGTATGCGCGCGTGCGCGTGTACGATATCGGGCCTTATGCGCCTCACGGCCCGCCACATGAGGAATATTGATTTTATGATAGGCCACAGCCCGCGCCTGTTCATGGGGACGCGGAAGTGCCGCGCGCCGGCCTCCTCGAGCCGCCCGACATAGGCGCCGCCGTTCGACGCGACGGCGACCTCCCATCCGCGCCTGCGCAGTTCGAGCGCGAGTTCCGTTATGTGCGTCTCGGCCCCTCCTATGTCCAAGGCCATGGTCGCCATGAGTATCGTTTTCTTCAAACTTATCTATATTCCCGCTGTTTCGAGAACACGGGGTTGTATACTATAAATGAGAACGCCTGTTTGAACGCCTCGTTTGGCGGCGTCTTCGGAAAAGCCCGCAGTATGGCCTCGCACCTGGCGCGAACCCCTTCGTAGAACTCTGAGTGCGTTATGATATACAAGTCCCCCCTGTTCAGCCCGCGGAACACGAGCCTTCCCGCCTCGTCCGAGTTGAGCTCGCTGCTGCGGACGGCTTCAATATCGAAGTCCGCCCCGTCCTGCGGCGGCGGCGGGGGCGGCGGCGAGGGCGGCGCCCCGGGGCTCTCGCCCCTCAGGATCGCCGGCACGGAAAACGACGTCATGCCTAGATTTGTCTTGAACGGGCCGGGGCAGAATACGCTCGCGCCGTACCCTTGGGGCATCTCTCCCGCCAGCGTCTCCGTCAGAGAAACCACGGCGCCCTTCGTTATGTTGTACAGTCCCAGCGACGGCGGCGGCATCAACCCATTTTTTGACGACGTGTTGACCACGTGCCCTCCCTCGCCGTGCCCTATCATGCGCGGCACCACGGCGCGTATGCCGTTGAGCACGCCTTTGAGATTGATATCTATCGCAATGTCCGTGTCGTCGTACGACATCTCCCAGAGCGGCCCGTGTGCGCAGCCGATTCCGGCGTTGTTGCACAGCAGGTGTATGTTGCCGAATTTTTTCTCCGCTTCCCGCGCCGCCTCCTCAAAGGCCTCCCGGTCGGTCACGCTGAATTTTAGCCCTATCGCTCCGGCGCCGTTTTCCCCGAACCACGCAAGGGCCTCGTCGAGCGCCTCCTGCCTCAAATCGGCAAGGACGACGTTCATACCCTCCCGCGCGGCCTGCTTGGCTATAGAAAGCCCCAGCCCGCTCGCGCCCCCCGTGATAAATGCCGTTTTCCCTCTCCACTTGCCCATAAAAACTCCTCCTCAAATAATATGATATTATGATATATTTATACAGTAAAGTATCACGAAGCGAGCCAAATGTCAACTTGTCGCCTCAAAGAATAAATTCGCATGTAAGCAATTCACCGGGATATCGCGCGATGAGAACATGCGAAAACAGAAAGGCTTGACTCTACGCGAGGCGCCAAAGACCCTCTTAAGAAGATGATTGGGCA
>JAITEC010000224.1 GCA_031282225.1 Oscillospiraceae bacterium
TCGAACGGCAGCGCTTTTGTGATGGCCTCCAGCACGCCCGTCTCGTGCGCGTCTTGGTAAAACGTGACGATGCCGACATTGTTTTCCGGAAGCGCGGCGAGGTCGAGCTGCGACAGGATTTCCGCCGCCGCCGCCTGTGGGTCGTCGAGCTCCTGCGTAAACGCCGTTTGTGCCCTTAACATATGTTTATGTCCTCCTCTTTAGAAGAAAATACGAGGATATAGCGCGCGGATCACCTAGTTACAAATTATCAAAAAAATGGCGGCTTGTCAAGGGAAAACTATTTTACGGCGGATTGCGATAACTGTGGCAAAAATATTTTTTAACAGCGCATTGTACGTTTACAGGCGCGCGTTGCGGTGGTATAATAATAACTATATCTCGGCACGGGGCGGCTTGCCGCGTCGTTTTATACATAAATATGGAGGAATTTTCGTTATGAAAAAATATGTCTGTGCGGTGTGCGGCTATATACACGAGGGCGACGCGCCACCGGAGCTCTGCCCCGTCTGTAAGGCGCCGGCCGCAAAGTTCGTAGAGCAGGCGGACGAGATGGCGTGGGCGTCGGAGCACGTCGTCGGTGTCGCGAAGGGCGCGCCGGACGACATCATCGCTGACCTGCGCGCCAATTTCAACGGCGAGTGCACGGAGGTGGGCATGTACCTCGCGTTCGCGCGGGCCGCGTTCCGCGAGGGGTACACCGAGATAGGGCTGTACTGGGAAAAGGCGGCGTACGAGGAGGCGGACCACGCGGCGAAGTTCGCCGAGCTGCTCGGCGAGGTAGTGACGGACAGCACCAAGAAGAACCTCGAGATGCGCATAGACGCAGAAAACGGCGCTACATCCGGCAAGACGGGCCTTGCAAAGCGCGCGAAGGAGCTGAACCTGGACGCCATACACGACACCGTCCACGAGATGGCCCGCGACGAGGCGCGCCACGGCAGGGCGTTCAAGGCTCTGCACGCGAGGTATTTCGGCAAATAGCCGCCAGCGCGCAGGGGGCGGTGGTGATCGCGCCGCCCCATGCGCGTACTTTCAAGCACTAACAGTATGTTTACGTCAATGATGAGAAAATTTTGTGGCACGGTTGTGCAATGTTAGAAAGATTGGAGGTCCAATTATTATGAAAATGAAATTTATGGTTCTCAGCAAAGTCCTTGCGCTGTTATTGGCTTTTTCCATAATTCTGCCGCTGGGGCAAAACGTACAGTCGCTGGATAACGAGTCCGGTTTATTGCTTTCCGGCAATCAAATAGTTCTGGGCGATGAAGGTGGTTTTCCTATCCGCTGATGCCGGAGGATGCCGGATGGGCAGACTTAACGTACAGCGAGCAGCTGCAAATATGTGAAATGCCCGAAGAACTGCTGGAAGATTACACTACCGCAGACTTAGGCGCGCTGGTATTGGAGTATCCCTTTTTGGGCGATGTACTGGCGTTTGACAGCGCAGAGAGGGCGATAAGGCATCTTGGGAATTCGTCAAACATATGCAGGGAATTTTTTTCGAGAGATGATTCGACAGCCGTATTATTGCAAGAATATAGCAATTTAACGGTAAACTATGACGCGTTGTGTAATTATTCGGCAAATTCGGCAGAAGCTGTTTCGGGTTGGAGAATCGGATATGTCAAGGAATTGTTTTTGCAAACATATTTTGCATCTATCGCTGATACGCTCTCCTCTGCCGAAAAACAACTATTAAAAGGTGCTATCGCCAGGAATTATGAATTGAAAAAAGGAAAAATCGACGATTACTCGACAGCTTTGCTGATATTTGACTGGTTGCAAGCCGAGGACGGCGAAGTCGCAGCGGAGCTGCTACCGGACAGTATTTACGCCGATAATCCGTCGCGGTTTGCAAATTTGGGAAAGGAAAGTGTGCGTATATGTCACAACAGGTAAACAAGAGCGAGATCAAGGCGGTGGAGGTGCTCACGCCCAGGCTGCGCAAGCTGAAGGCGGAGTGGGAGGCGGCGGAGCCGCAGGTGTACGTGGACGACACTGTGCTGTTCACGCAGTCGTGGAAGGAGACCGAGGGGCTGCCCATAGATATCAGGTGGGCAAAGGCGCTGGAGAAGAGGCTGCTCGAGTGCCCGCTGCTCATACGCGACGGCGAGCTCATAGTGGGCTCGCTCACGAAGTTCATACGTGGCAATGGGACGCTGTGCGCCATGAAGCCGCGCGAGATACTAAAGATGGTGGACAGCGGCAAGTTCGACCGCAAGACGAGCGACATATCCTCCACGAAGATCGACCCGGAGGACCTCAAGGCGCTCCGCGAGGACGCCGAGTACTGGATAGAGCACATGCCGAAGGTGTCGTCGGTGAACGCGTCCGTGGCGTTTGACATGGGCGAGGACGTGTTCGACCTGCTGTTCGACCGGGGCATGGTGTTCGAGGGGCGCGGCGTGCGTTACGAGATGGACCGCGGCCTGTTCCAGAATTACTCCGCCTACGGCGGCGGCGTGGCGCAGGTCTCGGTGAAGTGCGTGTCCCACGGCCTCAACTACGTCATAGACCTATGTAATAAGGAACGCGAGCGAATGATGGCCGAGGGCGACCAGAACAGCCACGGCACGGCGCAGTTCTTGCGCAAATACTGGCTTCTCAAAGCGACTGTCATATCGTGCGAGGCGTTCATAGCGTTCGCGCGCCGCCACGCCGAGCTCGCGCGCGAGATAGAGCAGTACGAGACGCGCCCTGAGCGCAAGCGCGAGCTGCTGCGTATTGCCAGAGCTTGCGAACGCGTGCCTGCCGAGCCGCCCCGCGACTTCTTCGAGGCCGTGCAGTGCGTGCGCCTGTACCATCTCGTGTGCTGGAAGGAGAGCTCAGACCGCCCGGAGGTGCCCGTGGGCAGGCTGGATCAGCTCCTCTACCCGTACTACAAGAAGGACAAGGAGGAGGGCAAGATAACGGCGCAGGAGGCCGCCGAGCTGCTCGGCGCGCTCTGGCTGAAGATACGTGAGTGCGAAAACCTCGTGACTATACCGCGCGAGCAGCGCGCCGCCCCGGGCTCTCTGCTGCCGAACATAACGCTGTGCGGCACGGACGAGAACGGCAACGACCTCACAAACGAGGTGTCGTGGCTCGTCTTGGAGGCGATGGCTCAGATAAAGCTGTCCGAACCCGCGATATACGTGCGCTACGGCGAGAATACGCCGACTGAATTTATACACCACGCGCTGGAGTGCAACAGGGAGTTCGGAGGCGGAAATCCCGCGTTCCTCAACGACAAGCTCGGCACACAGCGCTATCTCGACAGGGACGTGCCGCTGTCCGACGCGTGCAACTGGAACGCCTCGGGCTGCCTTGGCTACCATCTCGACTCCCTGGAGCACATGGGCGGCGGGCACAACATCAGCCAGCTCAAGGTGTTCGAGCTCGCGCTCAACGACGGCTTCGACCCGCGTACGCAAAAGCAGCTCGGCCCGCACACGGGCGACGCGCGCGGGTTCACGTCGTACGAGCAGGTGCTCGAGGCGTATTACAAGCAGCTCGAGTATTTCGTGCCGATACTGCGCAAGTTCAAGATGCTCACGTGGTCTACCGAGATCGCCGACGGGCCGATGAGCGGTCTGCGCGTGGCCATGCAGTACGAGGACTGCATACCGGCCGGACTCGCCTCGCGCGAGGGCGGCGCGCGCTATCCCGAGGGGCGGGCGTGCTGGCTCGGCAGCCGCGGTCTTGTCGATCTGGCGGACTCGCTGGCGGCTATCAAAAAGGTTGTCTTCACCGACAAAAAGGCGACGATGTCCGAGCTCCTCGACGCGTGCGCGAACAACTGGGAGGGCGCCGAGGAACTGCAAAGGCTGTGCCTGAACGCGCCCAAGTACGGCAATGACGACGACTTCGCCGACGAGATATACAATGAGATGAGCCTGCGCGTACCGGAGATAATGCAGCAGGAGATCGATCCGCTCACGGGCAAGAAGCCCATGCTGTTCATCGGCGCCGCGGCCGGTCACGTCGGGATAGGCAGGGCGATAGGCGCGCTCCCGAACGGGCGCGCAAACGGCTCGCCGACGTGCGACGCCGCCTGCTCCGTCATGCCCGGCATGGACACGAACGGCCCGACGGCGGCGATAAACTCCGCCACGAACGAGTGCTACGGTTATCCGTACACCGGCTACGCTATGAACATGAAGTTCTCAAAGTCCATACTCAACTCGCCCGAGAAGATAGAAAAGCTCGGCTGGCTGGTAAAGGCGTTCATGAAGCGCGGCGGATGGCACATACAGTTCAACATCCACAGCCGCGAGGAACTGCTCGACGCCCAGGCGCACCCGGAGGAGCACAAGAACCTCCTCGTGCGCGTCGGAGGCTACTCCGCGTACTTCATCGACCTGCCGCCCGGCCTACAGACGGAGATCGTCAACCGCACGATGCACGAGATAATATAATGTCAAAGGGGGAAAACGCTTTGCGCTTTCCCCCTTTTGAATAATACAGGGAGTTGGTTCTCGCGCTGCGGCGCTCGCTCGTCGGCGCGGACTTCGCTAAGTCTCGCTTCCGGCTATCGCCAAAAGCTCGCTCACTCCGTCGCGCCTCCTCTCCGAATCGCAACCGCTTATGCTCCGCCCCAACGAATCTGTGATTCGCCGGGAACCCCAGCTGGGTTGCGATTCAGGAAATGAATTCGATCAGTCCTTGCTCATCTGCCGCGGTCAATCTACCTATTGGGTTCTTGCTGTCAACCGCAGTCAGGGGCAATGTGATTGTGTTGTTTGTATCAACATATGACGGTTTGTCTAGCCCAGCGCGTTGCCAATCGCTGATAGCAAAGTATTTTGCGCGTATTGCTTCGCTCTTTCCCTCATACCGCGTCGTGATGTTGAAAACTGTCACACTATCATTGCCTTTTCCTAGTATCATCACAGGGCGGCGCTTTCCGTTGCTGCCCCACGAAACGTAGGTGATATAGACGTCGAAAATATTCATCAGCCTTGCTCTGCCCATTCGTATAATTCAGGATACTTATCCTTATCAATAAACGCATGACCATTTTCATCAGCCGGAAGCGTAATGTTGGGGATGTTTCTGCGCTTAATTGCGGCGAGCAGCAGCTCCCCGGTTGACGGGATCGGTTCAGGCTGAAACGGCAGCGCTTTTACTGCGATGATTTTGCGATAATACATTTCGATTGCCGTTGTCTGGTCTATGCCCATTCCGGCGAGAAGCGCGGCTGCGGTTTCTTTCACGTTTGCGTCAATTTTTACATTTACAGTTGCCTTTATGTTGTTCATTATCGTACCTCCACAAGTATTTAAGCACATTTTCACGCCACTGTCAACATATTGGTAAATCAATCGTTTTGTTTGTTACGTCGCAGCCGTGACAGACGCAATGATCCGTCCCGCGCCTGCCTTGATATTCTCGTTTGGATTTTGTATAATATATAAAAGATAACAAAACAGCGGGAGTGCGCCTTTATGACAGACCTACTGCTCTTATCGAAGGATACGCCGATTGCGGAAATTGTGGGCGGCGGCGTTATACCGATCGCGCCGTCGCGGCTGCCGCTGTTTTTGCGGCGCGGCGGCAGCGCGCGCGCGTGGCTGGAGTCGCGGGCAGT
>JAITEC010000015.1 GCA_031282225.1 Oscillospiraceae bacterium
TACGAGGATTTGACCGCCCCGGTCTGGCGCGTCTATCTGTATCCCGCGGACACGGACGCTTTTGCCGAGATCGGCTGCTATACGGCGCTGCTCGACGCGAAAACGGGCGAGGCCGTAAGGCTGCTGTCGGCCGCCGACGGCAGGGGATAATCATCCCGACCGGGTGACGGACGCAACGCGGGGCGCTATGCCCCGCGTTGCGTCCGTCAAAGGCGTGAACCCAGTATTCTAAAAAGCTGACAGGGGCGCGGTTGGGTCAGGGCGCGTTAGCCTTGGCAAATGGAGCGGCCAGGTGTATACTGTCGGACATGGACATCGTCATACACCCGCTTCGACCGGTCGCGGACGCCCGGTCGAAGGTATTGATTCTCGGCACGTTTCCGTCGCCGAAATCACGCGAGGCCAAGTTTTATTATGCACATCCGCAAAACTGTTTTTGGACGACGCTGGCTTACGTGCTGGGCGAGGCGGCGCCCGCGCCCGATCCCGCCTCCAAGGCCGCGTTTTTGCTGAAAAACCGCGTCGCCTTGTGGGACGTGCTGCACTCCTGCGCGATAGACGGCTCGTCGGACAGCAGCATACGCGAGCCCGTATTCAACAAGTTCCGCCCGCTGATAGAGGCGAGCGAAATCTCGGCGATATTCACGACAGGCAGGAGGGCGACGCAGCTATTCAACGCGCATTGCAGCCATGATGCGCACATGGACGCAATCTATCTGCCATCCACAAGCCCCGCGAACAGGGCGTACCAATGCAGGCCGGAGTTCCTGGCGCACTGGATGCGCGTGCGCGATGCGCTGAACGGGCCATAGCGGAATGCGGCATAAAGCGGCACGGAATCGGTCAAGTATATTCTGGACGACTGTGGGCGCGTCGCCGCGCCCCGGCGGAGCGTTGAAAACAATCAGAGCTTTGAGGAGGGGCAATATTTTGGTTTTGCATGACATCACGCCGCGCGTACGGAGGCTCCGGCAGCTATACCGCGACAGCGTCCCAACGCTTGACGCGGAGCGGACTCGGATACTCACGGATTACTACAGGCGCAGCACAAACGAGGTGCCGATCATCCGGCGCGCCACGGCGCTCTATGAGATACTCACGAAGATGACGATTCGCGTGGAGGATGACGAGCTCATCGTGGGCAACGCGGGGAAGTATTTTCGCGGCTGCTGCATATGGCCGGAGTACGGCGGCCTGATGTGGCTCCGGCGCGAACTGGAGACCGGCGAATATGACAGGCGCGACTCAAAGACCGCGTACATGACGCTCCTGCCGGAGGACAGGGAATACCTGTGCTCCGTCGCCGATTACTGGCAGGAAAACGGCATAGGGGCGAAGCTGGACGCCGCGCTCCCGGAGGATGTGCCGGCGCTCGCGTCGGCGGGGGTCCTGCAGATAGACAGGGGAGGGCAGGCCGCGCAGCCCCACGGGCACTTCAACGCCAATTACCGCAAGGCGGCGGAAAAGGGCTTTGGCGCTATCCGGCGCGAGGCTCTAGAGAAATTGTCCGGGCTGCGCGGCAAAGTATTCGGAGGGGACGCGGAGAAATACTTCTTCTACAAGGCCGTTGTGATCGCGTGCGAGGCGATAATGGCATTTTCAATGCGGTACGCCGCCGAGTGCCGCCGCCAATGCATATCGGCGGGGGAACAGCGCCGTGCCGAGCTCTTGGAAATGGCCGATTCGCTGGAGCATATAATCGAAAACCCCGCGCGGACATTTCACGAGGCTGTGCAGGCCATATTCCTATACCACCTGGCGCTCAACATCGACGGGCAGTCGTTAGGGCTCACGCTCGGCAGGATGGATCAGCACGTAGGCGACTATCTCGAGCGGGACATAGAGTCCGGTCGCATGACCGAGGCCCGTGCGCAGGAGATACTGGACTGCTTTTTTATAAAAGTAGGCGACCTGTTCCTGTCCGGTCCCGCAGGCATGACGGAGTTTCTGGGCTCTTATTCCAACAATATGCGCATTACCGTCGGCGGTCGCACGAAAGACGGGACCGACGCGACAAACCGGGTCACATATATGCTCCTGCAGTGCTCGGCGCGCCTGAGACTCCACGACCCCACGCTGTCGCTGTGCGTACACGGTGATACGCCGGCGGAGCTGTGGGAGGCGAGCCTTGAGACCGCGAAGATAAACGGAGGTATCCCGACTTTCGACAACTGCGACCTCATCATAAGCACGTTGCAGGAGCGGGGGCTGGAGCTTTGTGACGCGCGAAATTTCTGCGTGATCGGCTGCGCCGAGATATCCGGCTCGGGGTGCGAGTTTTCAAACGTGTCCGCCCCTTTTTCAAAGACGTTCATAAGCATGGGCAACGTGTTCCTACAGGCGATAAACGACGGGAAGAATCCCGCAAACGGGGCGCAGTGCGGACTCAATACGGGATACCTATACGAAATGGCCGCCTTTGACGATGTCAAGGACGCGTTCCGCGCGCAGCTGGAGTATTTTATGGACTGGCACGTGTCCATAAACAATCTCATGGAGACCGTGGGGAACCCGCACTGCCAGTGCGCGCTGGCGTCCGCCACGGTGGACGGATGCATGGAGTCCGGGCGCGACATGATGTTGGGCGGCGCGAAGTACAATTCGACGGGCGGCGCCGCCATTGGGATGGCGACGGCGATAGACAGCCTGTTGGCGGTAAGATACCTCGTGTTTGACAGGAAGCTCTGCTCCGCCCGCGAATTGTACGATGCCGTCATGGCAAACTGGGAGGGGCACGAGAGCCTGCGGCAGCTTGCGATCAACGATGTGCCGTATTATGGCAACGGCGAAGGCTATGCCGACGAGATCGCCTCGTGGGTGTCCGACCTGTACTCGGGCCGGTATAATTCCTACATAGGCCCGAGGGGAGGCCACAGGGCGGGCATCTATTCCGCCGGGATACACGTGGCGTTCGGGTACGGGACCCACGCGACTCCAAACGGTAGGAAGGCGGGGGAGCCGGTCTCGGACGGGATATCGCCGTCGCAGGGCGCGGACAGGTGCGGCCCGACAGGGGTGGCGAGGTCCGTTATCGCGATTCATCCGCGCAATTACGGCAACGGCATACAGTTTTGCATAAAGCTCCACCCGTCAAGCGTAGCGGGGCGCGAAGGGAACGAGAAGCTGCGGCAGTATATACAGGCGTTTTTTGACGAGGGCGGGATGCAGGTCCAGTACAACGTTGTGTCCTCCGACATACTAAGACAGGCGAGAGAGAACCCCGGCGAATACCGCGACCTCGTCGTGCGCGTGGCGGGTTTTTCCGCCTACTTCGTGGAGTTGCACGGCGGTATGCAAAACGACCTCATCCGGCGCACGGACAACAGTTTATAAGTGATCTGAGTTACGCTTAAACGCGGCGGTAAGCCGGTTGGGCAGAGGCGTCGCGTCATACTTCCGAACGCTCCGGGCGTGCGAAAATCGTTTTATACAGCGTCGTTGTCAATTTCTCCTTTTTATCCCCGGTATCAAGGTTTTGCAGTCGAGGTAATGTCGATAGCGCGAAAGGTCTTTCGGCGGGAACGGGTTTCCGTGAGACGGGTAGATTTTACCTGGATCGAGCGAGAGCATCTTATCCCACGACCGATGAAACTCCGCGACGTCTTCGATCCATATCGTGTGCCGCGCCTTGCTGATAACCGCGTTCATAGCCGCGTCGCCGCAAAACAGCTCGCCCGTTTGCGGCAAGAATAAGCCGATCGAATCGTCCGTGTGTCCGGGCAAATGCAGAATGCGAAAGGGCAGACCGAGTTCCTCAAAGGGCTGGTCGTCCTCGGTTTCGACGATGATCGCGCGTTCAGGCGGCAGACTCACGGGAGGAAACGAAAAATCTTTTTTTACAAGGCTGAACAGCGACGCCGTAAACGATGAGTATCCCGCCCCCGGTTTTTCGTGACTTTGCCCTGTTTTAAGATATTCGACCGCCAAAGGGTGTAGTATGACCTTTGCGTCCGTGCTTGCCATAAGCTCCCCAAGAAAGCCGGAGTGGTCGTCGTGGTGGTGCGTCAGGAAGATGTGTCTCAACTCGGACAGTGGCCATAGGCGCTCGAATTTAGCGCGAAAGGCGGGGAACTGCCCGGCATATCCCGTGTCGATGGCGATAATGCCGTCCGGCGTTTCAAGCAGATAGTTGCGGACGGCGTAACCGCCGATTTCATGGATTTTTATGTGCATCGCGCATCCTCCGTCCTGAGCTTCAGTTTTGCGCTTTCCTCCATAGTGCCTCCGTAATATTTATTGGTTCAAACATATAAATATTATAACATACGCTCTCGCACTCAAGCAGAAACAATTTGAATATGTTCCGGCTGCAAGCTGATGTACTCGTCAAGTACTCGTCAACATCCAATGCGTCACGATCCAAATTGTTTACACCTGCAAGGCGTGAGTAGACAAGTTCCGGCAGGCCGTTAAGGCACGTCCCCGTTTCTGGTTTGTTACGGCGGAGTCGTGACAAGCGAAATTGTTCCCATGTATGTTATCTGTAAACAATCTTGCCGCCGCGTATCGTGTACTTCACGCGGCCGCGCAGCTCGGAACCCGCGAACGGGGTGTTGCGCGCCTTGGAGCGGAAGAGCTGCGGGGCAACGGTCCAGGGTTCGCCGGGGTCAAACAGCGTGATATCTGCCGGCGCGCCAATCGACAGCCCGCGCGCGGGCAGGCCGAGTATGCGCGCGGGCGCTTGGGAGAGCAGCCGTACTATATCCAAGAGCGGCAGTTCGCCCGTGTGGTACAGGGACGTCAGCGAGACGGCGAGCGATGTCTCGAGGCCTATCATGCCGCTCGGCGCGTCGGGGAGCGGCTTTGCTTTTTCCTCGGCGGAGTGCGGGGCATGATCCGTGGCTATGGCGTCGAGCGTACCGTCGCGTAGACCGACTATTATTGCCGCAACGTCGCCGCCCGTGCGCAAGGGCGGGTTCACGCGCGCGAGCGAACCGAGCCGTGGCACCTCGTCCTCTGTCAGCGAGAAGTAATGGGGGCACGTCTCGGCGGTGACACGCACGCCGTCCGCCTTCGCCCGGCGAATTATCTCAACTGAGCGCCCCGTGGACACGTGCGCTATATGCACTCGCGCCCCGTTCTCCGCAGCGAGCAGGGTATCGCGCGCTATCATGATCTCCTCGGCTATGGCGGGCCTGCCGGGCAGCCCCAGCAATGCGGAGAGCCGCCCGGCGTTCACCGCGCGATCTCCGGCGAGCGTGGCGTCTTCGCAGTGGCTGCTTATAAATGTGCCCAGCTCGTCCGCCCGCCTGAGAGCCGCGCGCATTACGGCGGCACTCATAACGGGCTGCCCGTCATCCGAAAATGCCGCAGCGCCCGCGCCGAGCAGCGCCGCGAAGTCGGTCAGTCTCTCGCCGCGCTGCCCGACGGTAACGGCCGCGTACGGCAACACGGCGACGGGCGCGCGCCGCGACTTCTCCGCGATATACGCGAGCGTATCGGCGTTGTCCGCGACAGGCGACGTGTTGGGCATGCACGCCATGGCCGTAAACCCACCCGCCGCCGCCGCCGCCGCTCCCGTGAGGATGTCCTCTTTATATGTGGATCCGGGGTCGCGCAGGTGAACGTGCATATCTACGAATCCCGGCGCCGCGACGAGCCCGGCGGCCTCAATGACCTCCACGCCGCGAAGCCCCGCCGGCACGTCGTTCAGCGGCGCAATGGCCCCACCCGAGACAAAGACGTCCCGCACCGCGTCGGCGCTCGCCGCCGGGTCGACCACGCGCCCCCCGCGAATGAGCAGAAAAGTGGGTTTTGGCATTTGTAGGCACCCCTCTTTGCGTTGATTTCGTTGGGGACAGTTACAATAGACAGTATAAGCGATAAGTACTTTGTTATCAAGCTGTCGCGTGTATGGATTATTTCGTTTGTCACGACCCGTTTGTCATGACTGCGCCGCGACAAACGAGATACGAAGGCTAAGCTCTCGCGTTGCGACGCTCGCAGAGTGCATTTTCCGGGGACTGGATCCCCGGAAAATGCGAAGTTCAACAATTTTTGATCCGCCGTTATGCCCGGCGGCGGCGGCGGTGGCGCCTGATGAGAAGGGCTGCCATTGAAGAGGCTGACGCTGCAGCCAGGGCGAGATAGGCGTACGGGTCTCCGTCGCCGGTGCGCGGGGGCGTCTCTGAGGGCGGCGGTGGCGGGAAGTCGGTGCGGGGGATATCCTCGTCGGGGACGTCGATTGGCGTGTCGCCGGGGAGCTCGGGTGTACCGGGCTCTTCCGGCTCTTCCGGCATTTCCGGTTCTTCCGGCTCCGGGATTTTTTCGTCAGTGATGGACAGAGCGCCTTCGGTCCTGCCGTCGGGAAGTATAATGAACGTAAATTCGTCCGTATTGAGCATATAGCCCTCGGGCGCCTCGACCTCTCTGAATATGTACTGGCCGGGATCCGGTCTCAAAAATGTCACATAGCCCGAGGCATCCGTGGTGCCGCTGAAAATCTGCTTGCCGGTCTGTTCGCTGACGACGGCGATGACGGCGCCTTGCAGCGGTCCGCCGTCGTCAGCGTCGATTTTTCTTATCCTCATGTACGGCTTCTGGGGAGCGGGGACATTCGGCTGTATCGGCGGAGCGGGCGCGTTGTACAGCGTCAAATCGCCGCATATGGTTCCGTCGGCATCCGCAGTGAACGCGCGCAGCGTGCTGTCGAGCAAGTACCCGTCGGGGGCGCGCGTCTCGCGGAACGTGTACTCGCCCGGGAGGGCGCCTGTCCACCGGGCTATGCCGTCGGCGGCGGTCATGCCCTCGAACACTGCGGCGCCGGTCGTGTCGTATACGGTTATGCGGGCGCCTTGCAGCGGGGCGCCGGCGAGATCGCGCTTGATGAAATCTACGGTGATGAGATCGTTGGCTATGCCGTCGGCGCGCCCTTGTGACTCGCCGGACTCCTGGGCGGGCGTCATGTGATTTTCGGCACGGGAGTTGATTTTGACCTCTATCTCGGAGACTTTGCCAGAGCTGCGGGCCAATGTGAGAGATCTTGAGAATGTAACCTCGGCATCAGCGCGCAACCGCGCGCTGTCATAATACGTCTCGCCGTCCGCGTCGGCGCTCGCGGCTGTGGGCGGAGGAGGAGCGGGGCCGGTTATTACGCCCTCGGCACTGAAACGGAGCGCGCCGTTTTTGTCCAGTGCCACGAAATAGGCGGCGCCGTCCGCGACAGACAGCGTGAGGGCACCGCCCGGGTCAACCGTGTATACATCCGATATCGCGGCGGGGCCGCCGTCTGCGTACGCGCCTGTCACAGCGCCTGCATCGGTGTAAACGCGCGCGTAAGAGTTGTCGTGCGGCAGGGCGACCGATACGCGCGTGGACGAGCCCTCGGACGATATGGCAAACTCCCTGTTGCGCTGCGAGAGTGTCGTCGTGACGCGCCCGGATCCCTGCGTCTCGTAGCTCACCGCCATGCCGTCGGGTTGAATGCCCTCCGGAACGCGGCAGGCGATGCCGGCTGTTGAGATTGAGAAACCCCCGGCATCGATATTGAACTGTATCGGCTCGCCGGTTATCGGCTCGCCTTCGGCATCTGCCCCGAGTGTGGGTACGTACTCGTATTCATATATGCCCTCGGACAGCAGGGCGTCCATATCAACGGACTCTTCTATATTCTGCGCGGAGCCGGGGTATGTGAGCACGGCAGTCCTCGCTGCGGAACCCGAGTCATACGCGATGTTTATCCGTATGCCGTCGGCGGTCGTCATAACGGTTGAGGGCGGCCTGTACGGCGCGACTATACTCACGCTGCAAGCGGTGAACGCAACTGTAGGCGAGTATGTGAACTTGGAGGAACCATCCTCGAGCAGTTCGCGCGACAAAGGCCCGGCGATACCTCCGATATCCGACTCAAATTGGCATCCCTCCTCTGTGGGCGGGGCGAATACAGCCGTATATCCGTCTGAATACGCGCTGACGGTCACGGCGGCACCGTTGTCGAACACCACGTGCGCGCCCTCCTGCCCCAGCACTTTTATCACTGTAACGGTTTTGTCCAAGTACTCGGTCTGCGAGACGAGCGCCGCCCCGCTGGCCTCCAGCGTGCGCGCGGGGATCTGGTACAGTGTCTCGACGGTCAGCGTCGCCTCGAACAACCCCGTCTGGTTGATTTCGCCGCTGATGCCGTCGTGCCGATATGAGAACTTCAGCCCGTCGGAGAACGCGGACTCGTCGCACCTGAAGAGGTGGCGGGTACCGCTCTTGGCATAGCCGTCTTGCGTCGAGAGCTCCACGGCATAGTAATCGTGCCCAAACGGGAGCTTGAGCGTTGTTAGTGCCCGCCCGTCACCGCCGATCTCAACTATGCCAATGAGCGAGAGAGGCTGTGCTATATCGGTCGTGGCGTACGCGGAGACGGTGCCTGAGCCGGCCGTTACGGTGTTTTTGTTGTATATGCCGAATGTGGCGCCGGAGCGGTATTCATAACCGTCTAAGGCCTCGTTTTGGAACATCTTTGCAATATCTATGGTGACGTTTAGCGCCTCGTTGTCCACGGATGCCCCGGACCACACGAGGGGCACGTATTGGTTGGCGTACTCCAGATCCACCCTGTAACTCTCGCCGGACACGACATAGCCCTTGCCCGCCGAGACCTCGCGCACGTAATACGTGCCGAGGGGCAGGAGCCCGGAGTACGCCACGCCGTCGGCGTCCGTCGGGTCGAGCCGCTGCACGAGCGTACCCGACTTGTACACGAGCGTCGCCCCGGTAGCGACCACGGACAGCATGCCCCGGTACGCGCCGAGCTGTTCGTCGTATATGACATCGGAGCGGCTGGTGTGTCCGGTGTAAAATTCCGTCGTGAATCCCAATGAGCCGGGCGTAGAATTAGACACGATTTCAATGGTATACTTGCCTTCAAGTTGGTCGTAAGCAGCCTTGATATAGCATCCGCCGCCCATGTCGGATGTCTGCGCGAGATTGTCAGCGTCGAGCTTGTCGGCGTACGACACGGGTGTGACGCCGTATTTTATAACGGGCATCTTTGGGATGCCGTGGGGTACGGTTACGGTAGTCTTAGTATAACCTCCGAGATATATTATGGACAGTTCCGAGCCGTCCTCCAGTTCATACCACGCCTGGCGCTCCGGTTGGGAGACCGTCATCGTGAGCGTCTTGCCGTCCTCGCTCAATACAGGGCGCACTCCGACGCCGTCGGACAGCTCGTGGGCGTTGCCTGAAGGGTTGTACACGCTGGCAAGGGCGCTGCCGACGGCGTGGTCGGCCAGGTTAGTAAAGACAAATTCGCCCCATGTGACCGTAAAGCCGCCGGAAGACGCGTTTGACTCGTTGAGATCGAACCTGTAGGTCTCCGTCCTGCGCAAGTATGAGCGCATATAGCCGTCACAGTAAGCCCATCGCAGGCCGTCGGATACTTCGGGGCTTCCGATAACGCGGGTCAGCATGGCAAATCTAGCGCCGGTGGCGTCGTCCGCCGCGATATACCCGAATTCAAAATTCTCAGGCGTAACCGAAAAGCCCTCCGGGGGCGCAATGTCAAATGCGAGGCGCCACTGTTTCCCGGATTCGACCCGCACGATGCTTTGGGGAGAGATCCACTCGCCGGTGCCCGAGCCCTCGTGGAGGACGTACCACAGCTCGCCGTCGTCGGTGGACAGCGAGTATACCTCTCCGTCGAAGACTGCGCCACCGTCGCCGTCTTCCCGTCTCACGGATATAATGGAGGGCTCTATGCCCGCGTATTCCTCAGGCGGCTCTGGGACGGCGCCGGGGTCGCCCGAGGGGGCGATGTCGCCGTAATATATTATTTGGACAGGCTCGAGCGTTTCCCCATTCTCGTCAATATACTCGTCGGATACGCCGAGGATATCTATAGAACTGCTGTCAGGTGCCGTTATGGCGCCCGGGGCGCCTATTTTATAGTCCTCGCCTAAATGCGACACCGTCGGGGGCAGCGGCGGTATGGCGGAGACGTAATCCGAGCCCTCAGTGCGGCGCGTCATCTCCACATACGAGTAATTCCAGCCACCCGCGGCGTACTCAAGCCCCAGCGAGATGTCGTACTTGGATGTCAGCGTGACGCCGTCCGCATCCGAGGGGACCGCGATATCGTATGAGAGCTTGTACTCCACGCCTTTTTGCGGGGACGTGAGCAGCCTGGCGGATATGGTGTCGTCCTCCGACGGGTCGCGCCCTGTCACTATATACGCCTGCGTACCGCCCGGCAAGAGCGCGTACTTCGTAGAGTCCGCGTCGGGCCACAGCGCGTGTGGGAACGAGATGAGCTCTGGCGTCACGCGCTCTCCGTCCCTGTCGTACAGCCGGGGTTCGTCGTAGCCGTCCCGCAGCTTTGTGTCCTGCGCCGATACAATCTCAAACACGGCGCCCTCCAAGGGCTGCATCTCGTATACCGGCGTGTAGACAGGCCCGAATTCGCTGTCCGTGACATTAAATCCCGCGAGTTTTTCGCCTACCTTCCTCACCTCGATTTTGCCCTTTACGGGGTTGTTGGCCATGTCCACGGTCTGCACCACGATTTGGCCCTTGTTCTGCTCCGACACCTCGAACTGGTAGTAGTTATATATGATGCCGTCGTCCTTTGTGTAGTCCACCCTGTCGCCCGACGGCGTGAAAATCGCCACCGTATCGCCGTAGGTCATGCTGCCTTCGGCCGGAACGCCATTGCCGGTCGAGTAGTCGCCGATATAGTACCCATACGGCGCCGTTATCTCCTCTAGGCGCCACAGGCCGTATTCGAGCGGGTAATTGAGTTTTATGCGTCCTGCGATGTCGGTATAGAAGACGTACTGGTACCCGTCGTCTATGCCGGAGCCGTTTGTTATGCACTCGCCGGAACTGGCGTTGCTAACGGGTCCGTATACGCCGGTAGCGGGATCGGTGTGGTTGTATCCCAGGTAGCGCACGCGGAACGCGGCGCCGCCGTATGGCACGGTCTTGCCCGTCTCGCTGTTCTTTTTCACCACGAGGATCTCGTTTTCAATGACCTCGTCGTTGACCTCTTGCGAAGGCGGGCGGCCGTTCGTGTTCACTCCGTTTTCGTTGATCTCAAAATATACCGTCTCGAGCACATAGCCCTCGTTTGCCGGGCAGCGCTGTTCCTCCAGCTTGTAGTATCCGTAAGGTAGGCCGTACAGGTACAGCTGTCCGTCGTTGCTTGTCCTGAGCGGATTTTTGGCGTCGGCCGGCGTGCCGGACGCGTTGACCGTGACGCGGTAACTGTTTCCCCAAGCGGAATAGGCGGGGTCGGAAGGTCCTATGGGTATTACGTTTACGTAAGGATGGTTCTCGGAACCTCCGAAAGAAAAGCGGTTCCCATCCGTGCCGGCGTCTACGAGCCGCAAGGTCCACTCGCTGTTGGGCATGTACTTCTTCAGCCCGCCCGTCACCGTCCACGGGTCGAGGTCCTCGTCATACGTCTTTACGAGCTGGAAGCTGCCCTTTTTGACTGTGTTTACAAAAACGGGCGCGGCTGCGAGGCTGTTTGTGTGCACTGCGGCCTGCGGCCCGCTCTTGGGCGACTCGGACGGGCGGCTCGTGTACATATATGTCCAGTCACTGAATATCACGTTGCCTTCTTCGTCCGTACTGACGCTCCTCGAGGCCTCGATTATGTATTCAAGCGTGTATTGGCGTTCGCCGCCTCCGGGCGGGGGCTCCGGGAGATAGCCCTCGGGCGGGATTTCATTCACGGTTATCGCGGCGCGGAAAGTCCACATGTAATAGCTGGCGAACGGGCCGTACGGGGTATCCGTTGACTGCATGCTCGTGGCCTCCGCTTGGGATACATCGTTCCAGGGCGCGAACGTGTACTGGGCATACATCCCGTCGTGCGGCGCGTAGGGCGTGCCGTTTGTCTCGCCGGAAGATGTCTTTACCTTTACGGAAAACCCGGCGGAGAGCGTCGCGTTGCCCCGGGGCGTGTGGATGCTGCCGTCGAAGCCGGGCTCCGCGTCGTCTTTCTCGCCCTGCATCAAAAACGAGGGAAATTCCGGCTTTGGCGGCTCATCGACTATCAAGGGGGGGTCGATGTCTTGCGGCGGGTCTTCCTCTTGCGGCGGGTCGTCTATTATAGCGTCATAATTTGACTTGAACGCGGCGTACAGTTCGCTCCATTTTTTCTCGCTCGTCGGCTCGAACTGTATTCGCCGCTGTACCTTGCCCTCGTTGTACGCCTGGAACCACTTGATGTCGCCCGTCACTATGAGGCTGTCCTCGGCGGCGCGCGCGATCCTCACGAGCAGCGGCCCGCCTTTCTCGGTGAACGCGAACGGGTTGAAAGAGAAGCGCAGCGTGCCGCTCCCCAGGCCGCTAACGCTCCACAGCGCTTTGTTGGAGCCCTCGTCGACCTTGAACGGTTTGCCGTCCATCGCCATGCTATAGAGGACGTTTTGCTCGAACTCATCGTCGCCGTACGATGTGAACTCGTCTACCTTGCCGTACATGGCGCGCATTTTAATATAGTTGCCGATATACGCGTTGACGGCCAGGTCGCTCGTCACGCCGGCAATTTTGGCCTCGCACGCGGATTTGGTATCTACCAAGACGGCCTTCTCCACGGCCTCGCGCGCGGTGGGGTAGAAGTTGTCAGGTGTGAAAGCGGCATCCCCCCGCAGGTGTTCCCGTATGTATGAGAGAAGCTGCCTGTACGCGTACGCCACTCCGGGTTTTCCCATGCCCGCGAGCGAATTGTACGTATAGTCGTCGTCTTTGAAATCCAGGTTTGGCCGCATGCCCATACAGAATTCCCAGATTAGAAATTGCGTCGCCACAAACGCCGATTCATACAGCGCCGGGTTGCCTACGTCCAGCGGTTTGCCTAAAAATGTGGCTCTCTTGTAGCTGAATCCGTAACCGATGGACAGCTTCAGGCTCTCCTCGATGCGCGCTATCAAGGCGTCGCTCACGGGATACACCTCGCCGTTGAGCAGCCCCGGATCCACGCAGTAGGCGCTGTCGCCGTTCATGAGGTACGCCGTCACGTTCGCGCCGCGCCTGATGGTGCTGCCGCCGTAAGCTGTGAACGAGGCGTAGCCGGAAAACGTGCTGTCATTCGTCGGCTTGGAGGCACCGGCCGGCGGTGCCAGCCCCGATAACGCCGCCGTTACCATCGACATTGCCAAAATTGACGCCGCCCATCTTCTGAATAATCTTCGTGCCGCCATGAATTTCGTCCTCCTGTTCGTTATTATATAATCTTGATAAAAACAGTCCGAATACAGGCGCGCGATATTGCCCTAATTTGCGCGAACTTGTTTCATCCGGTACACGATACCATCATTTGAGCAATTTGTCAATAATTATAATTTTTGTGACAATTTTATAGTCAAATTCACTATAATTTTTACAATATTATGCACATGTGGCTTGCAGATCGGAAGAGCG
>JAITEC010000163.1 GCA_031282225.1 Oscillospiraceae bacterium
CCGGCAGCTTCCGCCGCCTCCGTTTTCTTCTGGTACCTCACGTTCATGAGCGCCCAGAATATGCCTATGACGGCCGCCGTGACGGACGTTATTATCCCCATGAACATAAACGCGCCCGAACTCTGCCCGCTCTGGCGCGCGGCCAGCATAGTAAACAGCGCGCCCGCCGCCATGGGTATGACCATTGTCATTGAGGGGCCTATGGTGAATATGAGCGGCTGGCGCCTGCTCTTGTTCACGTTTGGCGGCGCCTCTATCTCTATCTCCTCGTCGTCAAGCCGCTCAACAAGTCGCGGGGAACGCATGTAGTACTCGTCCGCGTACGCGCCGACCCGCGTGTCCGCCATCTCGCCCGGCTGCGCTGCGGCAGCGGTCAGCCCGTTGACGGCGCAGTCCTCCGCAGGCCTGTTGACGGCAATAGCGTCGCCCAAAAAAACGATTTTGAGCCCGAATATTCCAACCGTATCGCCGAAACGGAGCTCTCGCCTGCCGTCCACGCGCCGCCCGTTTACAAACGTTCCGTTCTGGCTGCTGTCAATTACATAGCACGCCCCGTCGGCGCCGCGCTCGAGCGCCGCGTGGTATCCGCTCACGAGCTTTTGGATGTTAAAGCAGATGTTGTTGTCCGGCAACCTGCCCACCGTGACGCGCCCGTACCCGAACGCGTATTTCTGGAACACCATAAAGTCGGCAGGCGCGTCCTCCACTATCACAACGAACTTCTCTCCGCTGTTCCTCACGGTGCAATCGATCCTCATCCCGCCGCGCAAGTCTACGCGCTGCCCAAACCGGACCATGTCGTTCTCGCTCATGTACCACTTGCCTTCCCACACCTCGAGCGAGAGCGACATGCTAGCCGAAAACCCGCTTACATCGGCCGGGATTTCCGCCTCGACGGCCCTGTTGTTCTCCCCGGGCAGGAAGTACTCGTAGTAGCTCCTCCGAAAATGCACGCTGATAACTAAATTCACACAAACACCGCCTCCAGGAAAATAGCGCCGACCCGCCCCCCGCGGCAAAGCGGCGTCACGAGAGAAACCCGACCTTGATATCAACGCGCCCCAAACTCACCGTGCATCCGCTCGCCAGCCGCGCCGCACCGATAACGGCGACGCCGTCCACGGATGTCCCGTTCGAAGAACCGAGATCCTTTATGTAAAACTCGCCGTTTTCATACGCGATCTCCGCGTGGCGCCGGCTCACGCTCTGGGCGGGCACCACGGCCGCGCAGAGCGTATCGCGGCCTACCTTCGCCGGGAACTGGCGTATCTCCGCGCGGCCGGGCCTGCCGTCGACTTCCCATGTCAGCCACAGGCCGGCTCTCCCGGCATCTGGCGCCGCGTCGCCGTGGGTATATCCGGTATCGCCGAACAGCATCATCGTCGCGTCGGAACCTTGCCCGCGCGCGCGAACGGCGCGCGCGCGGGCGGCCAGCGCTTCCTCGACTCGGCGCTGCGCCTCAATGTCGCGAGCCCGGCGCGGCGGCCTGATAGGTTCCGCCGCTACGAGCTCGTCTTCCCGCGCGCTGTCTGGGCGCGGCGCCGCGTTTCCGTAACCGAACACCATGACAGCGGCAAAGCTCGCGGCGCCTACAAAAGCCGACAAAAACGGCGCGAGCCCGCCCGTAGCGTCGGGTACCGCCCCGCGCCAGAGCAGGGCGGCCACGAAAAAGCCCGCAGCGCACAAGACGCACAGCGACAGCATTATCGATTTCCTGCGCGCGCTCATCTACGCACCCGTCCCTCTCGCCGCGTGTCCTCGCCCGCGCCGCCGTCCACGTGCCGCGCCGGCGCCCCGTATTCGTCGTTGAGCCGTTCCCTCAAGCGCCGCTTCCCGCGCGACAGGAGCGCGGCCGCTATGACGGCCGCCAATACCGTCGCCGCCGCCCCCGCCAGGCCCCCGTAAAACATGGCCGCTCCCGCTGTCCACTCAATGCCCATATCCGCCCCAGTCCGCGCCGCCCACGCGGCGCAATCTCAAATTGTGAATCATTTCATATCCAGCCGTTTTGGCGAAGTTCGTCTATTAGTACTTTAAGCTGCAGCATCTCGGCGTCGTCGCCGGCGTCCGGACGTCTCCCCCCGTATTTTTCGGATGCGACAGTCCAGTAGCGCGCTGCGTCCGCGTAGTCGCGCTGTTCGTTCGGCGCCGTCGACTGAACTTCCAGTTCCAGGTACGCAAGGCGCAAATACGGACGGTAATCGTCCGGGTACGCCTCCGCCATTTCCGCATACACCTCGGCTGCGGTGCCATAATCCCCGAGCTGTTGGTGCAATACTCCGATATTTTGCCAAACTTGGTAGCTGATATTGCCGCTCTTGCGCAACTGCACATATATCTGCAAGGCCTCGTCGCGCTCGCCCGCCCGCACAAGGGCGTCGGCAAGGCGCTCGCCCAGGGCGAGCGCGTAGTTATCCGGCAGATCGTCCAATGCGCGGCGCAAAAGCGCGATCTCGTCGCGGACGAGGCCCGGGATCCGCCGGTACGCCCTGTCACAGATCAGGTAGGCGCGATTTTTGATGTACTCGCTGTCCGTGGCGCGTATGACGCCCTCAAATATCGCTATCGCGTCCCCGTCCCTGCCGCGCGCGTACGCTATCTCCCCGCGCAGCAAGTCCACGGAG
>JAITEC010000209.1 GCA_031282225.1 Oscillospiraceae bacterium
TAGAGCAGCGCGCCCCACGAGGACTCCTTGCCGTCCGGCATTTTAACTCCTATTGACGCCGCCGCGCGCGCGGCCTCCTCCGTGCCGCCCAGCGCCATGAAGTCTATGCCGGTGTGTTCCTTCACCGCACCGGCCATGGTGAGTGACGGCCAGCCGGGGGAGAGGTCTATCTCGTGTCCCTGCCACTTTACCTTATATGTGCCCAGCAGTTCCGCAGCAGCGGAGGACAGCATGGTCTCTATGAGTTCCGCCATGCCCGAGTAATCGGTGTAGGCCTGATATAGTTCCACCGTGGTGAACTCAGGGTTGTGCTTTGTGTCCATGCCCTCGTTGCGGAAGATCCGCCCGAGCTCGTAGACGCGCTCAAACCCGCCGACAATTAGCCGTTTGAGGTGCAGCTCCGTGGCTATGCGCATATACATGTCAATGCCCAGAGTGTTGTGCCGCGTTACGAAGGGCCTGGCGGTGGCGCCGCCGGACACGGTGCCCAGCACTGGCGTCTCTACCTCGATGAAGCCGCGGGAGTCGAGGAATGCGCGCACGAAACGGATGAACGCGCTGCGCAGCTCGAATATCTTGCGGGTGTCCGCGTCCATTATGAGATCGACGTACCGCTGCCTGTACCGGAGCTCCTGGTTCGTCATGCCGTGGAACTTCTCCGGCAGCGGGCGCAGCGACTTTGCCAGCAGCTTCAAGGAGCGGCAGTGCACGGATATCTCGCCCATGCGGGTTTTGAATACATACCCCTCGGCGCCTATGATATCGCCTATGTCCACGCGCTTGAATCCCTCGAATGCCTCGGGCCCAACATCGTCGCGGCGCACGTACAGCTGTATGCGCGAGCCGCCGTCTTGGAGGTCGGCGAATATCGCCTTGCCCATGCCGCGCTTGCCCATCACGCGCCCCGCAACACTCACGTCGAGGTTTTCAAAAGTCTCGAATGCGGCCTTGATGTCATAAGCGCGCGCCGTCCGGTCGAATCGCGTCACGGCATAGGGATCCGTGCCGGCGTCCCGCAGGCTGTTTAGTTTGTCGCGCCTTATTTGCAGTATCTCCGACAGCTCCGCGCCGCCCTCGTTGGTGAAATCAGTCATTTGTCTATGCTCATTATCTTGAATTTTAGCGTGCCGGCGGGTGCCTCTACGCTCACGGTCTCTCCGGTCTTGCGCCCTATCAGGGCACGCCCGAGCGGCGATTCGTCGGATATCTTGCCGGACGCGGGGTCGGCCTCCTGCGAGCCCACCAGCTGGAACACGTCGCGGCTGCGCAGTTCCACGTCGCGCACGACGACGCGGTTGCCCAAGGCGACGGTGCCCGTATCGTCGGCCAATTGGATTATCTCGGCGTTTTCGATGAGGTTTTTTATTTCCGCCATTCTCGAGTACAGCTTGCCCTGTTCCGCTTTCGCCGCGTCGTACTCGCTGTTTTCAGACAGGTCGCCGAATGAACGCGCCTCTTTTATCTGCTCCGCCACTTCCTTTTCGCGCACGGTTTGCAGGTATGTGAGTTCTTCCTTGAGTTCAGCGAGGCGCTCCTCGCTCATTTTGAATCGCGTCTCTTTTGCCATAGCGGTCTGGTATCCTTTCAAAGTCGGGTTTAGCTTGCAATTATATTTTACGGTATTCGTTATGTCAAGGAAAAATTCGCGCGTTATTTTTTTCGCGCGGCGTTTTTTTTGCGCGCGATGAGCAGCGCGGCGGCGGCGGAGGCGGAGAGAGCGAGCGCGATCGCCGGGATCGCGGCATTAGAGGTGTCGCCCGTGGGCGGGACGGCTACCGGATCCGCGGGCGGCGCGCCGTCGAAAGGCGCGGCGGGGACGGGCGTGCCGGGAGAGGTGACGTTGGGCGGGATGTCCGTCGGCTCCGACGGATCGTCCTCAGTGCCGCCGGGCGAGTCCGGGGGCGTGTCGGAGGGGGTTTCGGGCGGCGTCTCGGCAGGGGTTTCTGTCGGCGTTTCCACAGGAGTTTCCGTCGGCGTGGGCGTCTCTGTCGGGGTCTCCGGAGGCGGTTCCTCTTCGAACTCCTCGCTGGAGGGCTCGATCGGCGGGTTGTCGGGGTGGGGGAGCAGCAGCGAGCCGGAGCCGTACGCCGTGACGGAGCCGGAGGCCAGCCCTATAAATGCCTGTACCGTGTTCCAGTCCTGCGACCCGTCGGGGTTTTGGTGCACCAGCACCGTGGGGACAGGGTAGCTAGACGAGGTCTGCGCGCGCGAAAATGCCGTTATGGATAGGCCGGAGGCAAGCTCGGTCCCCTCGGGCACGCCAATATAGAACGGCACGCCAACGTCGATGCCGGGACCCATGTAGTTGTCGCTGTCGCCGTAGCCGTACTTGACGAGGTCTCCGGGAATGACACCGGATTTCTGCTGGGACGCGTAGAAACCCACGCTTTGCGCGGACGGGTCGCCCATCTCCAAAAATACTTTTTCAACCGACGTGACGTCGGACGGCGCGCCTACGGTGAACGGGCCGTAGAACAGCAGCCCGTCTTTCCTCGTCGGTACCATCCCGCCGCTGCCGTCCGCGATCGTGAGCACAAATTGCTCGGCGGGTCGCGAT
>JAITEC010000001.1 GCA_031282225.1 Oscillospiraceae bacterium
CAAATTATCCGGTGACGGCCACTCTTGATATGTTCAACGCCCGCGTCAACCCGCCCGCCTCATACGCCGGCTGACGCTTTATTCCCCCGCAGTATCCCCGCGCGCAGACGCGCCCACCCACCACGGGGGGCGCGTCTGTGTGCAGCATAACAAAAATATTTGACAGCGCCTCTAACTAATTGTTATAATGTTTTACTGTGGGGGGCGTGATTGCTCCGCCACGAATATAAAGCATCGGAGGAAAATAAAATGGCAAGAAGACTCAGAAATATCATGGCGCTTGTCCTGGCGCTCTCTCTCGCTTTTGCGGCGTTCGGGTGCGGCAAGACGGACGACGCCTCGCAGACGTCGCCCACAGACAGCGCCGGCGGCGGCGAGGCCGGCACAAACGAGCCGACGGACGGCGGCGGCGAGGCAGGCGATCCCGCAGAAAATGCGGATGCAGGTGCCGTGTACAACCTCGGCGTCCAGAAGTGGGGCGCCGGCGTACCTATTCTCGACAGCTTCGGCGAGGCGGTAGAGTGGTGTGTCACCACACTCGGCTCCACGTGCTCTGTCGCTTCCGACGACTTCACGGCCGACAAGGAACTCAAAAACGCGCAGAACTTCATCTCGCAGGGCGTAGACGGCCTTCTCATCCAGCTCTCGGCGGGTCCCGTGCTCCTCCAGATAGCTAAGGAAGCCGCCGCGAATAAAATACCGCTGGCCACTTATATAACGATAGGCGACGACCCCGACATCCAAGCTCTTGCCGACGAGCCCAACCCGTATTGGGTTGGCGCGTGCGACTCAGACATGGTGCTCGACGGGCAGCTTGTCGCCCAGTACGCCTTGGCGGACGGCTGCACAAAAGCTGTCATAATAGGCGGCAATATCGGCGACAACAGCCAGGATCAGCGCGCAAACGGCTTTACGGAGGCCTTTGAGGCGGGCGGCGGCACGGTTTTGTCCGTCGCGCGCTGCACCGACAACTCCGAAGCCCCGCAAAAAGCCGAGGATATGCTCGCTGCCAACCCCGATGCCGACTGCCTGTACGCAATGGTCGGCGACTACGTCGAGGGTTCGCTCCTGGCAATCGACAATCTCAGCCGCGCCGATAAAATAAAGATGTACATGAGCTGCGTGGACGCCACGTCGGCGCAGTATATGCTCGAAGGCAAGATCGTAGGCGGCAACGACGGCATCTCCCTCGGCGCATATATATCCACGGCGATGATGTTCAATTTCCTTGACGGCCATCCCATAAAGACGCCCGACGGCAAGGCGCCTCGCTTCTCCGCGAAGCCCGTCAAGGTAGACGCCTCGAACGCCGAGCAATACCTGTCCGTCTTCTATTCCGCCGACAATTCCATTAAGCCCATTCCCGAGACGGCCCTCAGGTCGCTCCTGTGGCGCGACAACCCCGATGTCTCGTATCAGACGTACATCGACATGATAGACAACCTTAGCACTTTAGACTATATGCTGGACATAAACGGCTTAAACTAGGTAATTCAACCGTCCGGGGGCGGTCAGCGCGCGCGTTTGCCACCCCCGGAACTCTTGTCCTTGGCCTTGGAGGCAGCAATGGGAAATTACAAGAAGAATATAATAACAGCGGCCATTCTTGTCGCCGCCCTCGCGGCGGTGTTTTTGCTGTTCAACGCCGTATCTGGCGGCAAATTCCTTGAGCTCGAGAATTTGACCGTGGTCATTTCGCACATCATCTACCCTGCGTTCACCGCCTGGGGGCTATCTTTTCTATTTGCCTGCGGATATACCGATATGTCCGTCGGCGGTGTCGTAGTGCTCGCCGCATTCGCATCAAACGTGTTCGGCAACCGTTACGGGTACCCGGGCGTCGTCGTTGCGGGTGTCGCCGTCGGTACGCTGCTGATCTTCGTTAACTTCAACATTTTCGCCTATACAAAAATTCCGTCGTGGATTGCGAGCATCTCCCTCGCGATGATCTACGAGGCATTCGGGTTTTATCTGAAGACGAACAACGCGACGAAAAGCCTCGTCACAACCGCGCTGTCACGTGATTACCGCCAGCTCGGGCAGCTCCCCTGGAGCGCAGTATTGCTCGTCGTCGGCTTTGCCGCCGCCTACATTGTCTACAACCGCACTACCGTCGGGCTGAACATCCGCGCCATAGGCGGAAACAAGGAGGTCTCCCGTGCCATGGGAGTCAATGTAAACCGCACCCTGACATGGGTAGGGCTTATATCGGGTCTCTTCATAGGCGCCGCAGCCGTCGTCCAGATAAGCTATTCCGGGCTCATGACAGTCAAGACAGGCCTGACGAGCATGAGCATAATATTTCAGCCCCTGGCCATAGTGCTGCTCGCGCAGATAATGAAAAAAAGAGTAAATATAATTATAGCGGTGCCCATATGCTCGCTCATCATTTACTCGATTTTTAATCTGCTCACCATACTTCATGTCCCGTCGGGCACGCTTCAGGAGGCGTGCCTCGGAGCGTTCCTGATATTATTCGGGATAATTGGCCAGCGCGGCAGCAAGGGGGTCGTGAAATGACGGGCGATACCGTACTGGAAATACGCGCCCTCAGCAAATCATTCGGGCCCACCCCGGCGAACAGGCTCATAGATTTTTCGCTCGCGCGCGGCGAAATACATGGACTCATCGGCGAAAACGGCTCCGGCAAATCCACGCTCATATCCCAAGTCGCCGGCCTGTATAGCCCCGACAGCGGAACGATGTGGCTAAACGGCGAGCCATACGCCCCGCGCAGCCCGCTTGACGCAAATGAAAAGCGCGTGTCGATGGTAATGCAGGAGCTCGGCGTGGTCTCCTCCCTGCCCGTCGGCGTGAACGTGTTTTTGGGGCGTACCAGAGCGTTTTCAAAATTCGGCATCGTAAGCTTAAAGTCGCTCAACCGCGCCGCGCAAGAGCAGTTTGAGAAATGGGACCTGCCACGTGCGGATTTCCACGCCCTCGCCGAGGGAATGACGGTGGAGTCCCGCAAGATGATTGAACTCGCCCGCGCCATGTCTGTTGACCCCGAGATCCTCATACTCGACGAGATCACGCAGTCGCTCTCATATAACAACAGGAACATTCTGTATGGCCTGTTGGAAAAATTCAAGTCCATGGGCAGGAGCGCCATAGTAATAACGCATGACGTGGAGGAACTCATATCGATAACCGACCGCATAACGGTCCTCCGCGACGGCGCCGTAGCGGGCGTGCTGCAATCCGCCTCTGCGACGGCGGACGAGGTCAAGCGGCTCATGGTAGGCAGGGAAATAAGCGGCGAATATTACCGCTCGGATACCTCTCCCAGCTTCGACGGGACAAAGCCCGTCCTCTCCGTGCGCTCAATGACAGTTGACGGAAAGGTCGAGGATATATCGTTCGACGTGCACCAAGGCGAGATACTCGGCTTTTGCGGTATCTCCGACAGCGGAATCCACACTGTGGGACGCGCCGTTTACGGCCTCGAAAAGCTGTCCTCCGGCCACGTGCTGCTCGAGGGCAGGCAGCTTAGTTCCCCCACACAGGCGCTGCGCTCCAACATGGCCTATGTCCCTAAAGACAGGGACAACGACGCCCTGATGATGAGCGCGTCGGTCTGGGAGAATTTTTCACTGCCATCTATATCGGAACTCACCGGCAAGGCGTTTTTTGTATCTCCGTTCCGCTTGCGGGCTCTCGCCCAGAAGATGACAGAGAAGATGAGCGTCAAGTGCCGCGACATTTCCCAGGCGATGACCGATCTCTCCGGAGGCAACAAGCAAAAGGTCAATCTCGGGCGTTGGCTCGCGAAAGATATTAAGCTGCTCATCCTCGACTGCCCGACGCGCGGCGTCGATGTGGGCGTGAAGGCGTATATCTACTCGCTCATGAAAGAGGCCAAGGCCGCCGGAATGGCGATCATCCTGATATCGGACGAACTTACGGAGGTTTTGGGCATGTCGGACAGGCTTTGCGTCATGAAGGACCGCGCCCTTAAAGCGATTATCCCGCGCGGCGACGAATTCACGGAGCACTCCCTTATCAAGGTGATGGTATGATGAAAAAGCTGCGTATAAATCCCGGGGACGCCGTCCCGTTTGTCGCGTTCATCGCTATATTCGTGTTTTTTACTTTCGCGAGCGACAGGAAGATGTTCTCTCCATATAACTTGATGCTGCTCGTCGATCAGTCCATGGTGACGATCCTGCTCGGATGCGGGATGCTTTTTGTCGTAGCGCAGGGCGGCATCGACCTGTCCGTCGGCGTAAACCTCGCCCTCTGCGGCGTCTCGGCCACGTACGCGGCCAATATCGTAGGCGCCTGGGCGTTTGTCCCCGTGGCGCTGCTTGTAGGAACCGCAGTTGGCGTATTCAACGGCCTTGTCGTCAGCCGGGGCAAGGTGAGCTCGTTCATGCTCACCATCGCCATGCTGATAGGCCTGCGCGGCATAGTCAATTTCATCCAGGAGAACCTCATGCGTTCCACGGGAAACGGGTCGCAAAAACTGCCCGAATCACTCGCTCCTCTCGGTTCCAACGCACTTCGCGCCCCCATTTTTGTCGTAATTGTCCTCGTAATGGCGTACCTCTTCGAGTTTACAAAGCTCGGCAAGTACGGCAAGGCCATAGGCGAGAACGAGACGGCGGCAAAAAATGTCGGCGTCCCCGTCACGCTGATGAAGGTACTCGCTTTCGGGATATCGGGGCTGCTTGCCGGCATCGGCAGCGTCTTTACGGTCTCTAAGTACGGCGCCACAAATCAGACCATGGGCGTATTTATGGAGATGCAGGTCGCAATGGCCATTTTCCTCGGCGGCGTACTTGTAACGGGCGGCGCCAGCGCCAAAATCTACAAGGTAGTCCTAGGTTCCGTGTCCATCACTCTCATTGTAAACGGCCTTGCGATAATCGGAAAATCCAACAGCGATATTTCGCAGACGGTAGAGGGCATTTTGCTGCTGGCAATTTTATTTATCACTATCATCGTGTCCTCGCGCTCCGCCCTTCGCAGGGCCGCGCGCAAAACCGACGCCGCCGACCGTCCTTTCGACGGCACAGACGGCGGCTCGCGCCATTAACGCTCACTGAAAATTACGCTCTGGGGGGTCATTTGAAAA
>JAITEC010000007.1 GCA_031282225.1 Oscillospiraceae bacterium
ATGAATTCACGCAGTATGGAGTCGTCCGGTATGAACCGGGGCTCTATGTCCTCAAAAAGTTCCAGCGCGGACAGTACCTGCCGCAACTCCTCAACGCGGCCGCTGTCTCCCGGCACATCCCCAAACGCCTGCTCGGCATATCGCTTTATCGCCGAGACCTCGTAACTCATGGACGTGTCGAGCAGGCAGTCGGCGCTGTTTTTGAACGGGGAGATGTGCAGTTTCTCGCCGCGCCGCACGTTTGCCCACATCCTGAGCGTGCTGTGGGCGTCGGTTCCCCTGAAGAAGGCGTCGCGAACCGCCCGCCTTATGAGCCTTGTCCACGTCCGCTTGAAGCGCACGGCGCCGCCGTCCACTACGTCGGAGCGCGCGCTGACATACAGTCTGAACGCCTCGGGATGTTCGCCCGTTATGCTATCGTTCAGGGCGTGTATGCCCTCGAATATGGCAATCTCGCTCTCGCGCAGCCGCATTGGCGTAAAGCGGCTCGGGCTGCGCGATTGGGTGGAGAACTTAAAATGCGGTATCAATATCTCTTCGCCGCGCGCGAGCGCGGAGAAATGTGCGTTTATCAGTTCCATGTCCAAGCACTCGGGCGACTCGAAATCGTATTCGCCCGTGGCCGTCCTCGGTGCCGTCTCTGGGTACACCGTGCGGAAATAGTTGTCGAGCGAGACGGTGTGCGCCCCGATCCCGGAGCGCGCGAGCTCGTCGCCTATGCGCTTTGCCGTCGTCGTCTTGCCCGAGCCGGAAGGGCCGGACAGCAGCACTATCGGGCTGCGCGCGGTGTTCTCTCGTATCATGCCCACAGCCCTATGAAGCCTCTTGTGGTATTCGTCCTCGCCCTCCTGCACAAAAGCCTCCGGGTCCTCTTTCGCGCGCCTGTTTATTGTCGATAATTCGTAAGCCACTGTGCCTGCACCCCTGTTCCGTTATAATGATAATGAAATCGAAAGCTTCTTTTCAATGATCGATTCTATGCGCTTTGTGTATTCGAGGGGATACTTAGGGTTGAAGATCCGCTCAATGCGACCGCCGGCCCGGCATACGAGCTTCGTGACGCCGCCCCCGCCCATGCCTATTACCGAGCGCAGTTCCTCCATCATGCACACGTTGTACACCCCCATGTGTCCCGGCAGGCTCCATCCCACGTTCTCGAAGCCGCCGGACATGAATTTTTGGCGATATAGGTAATACGGGCTATATCCGAGCCCGCGGAGAAGCCCTGCGGCGGCGTCAAGCATCTCGGACACCGCGTTACCGTCAGGTACGCCCGTGCCGTCCAGCGCGATGCGGGAGCCCTTCTTCAACGCCAGCGTGTGGACGGTGATATTCTCCGGCCCGAGAGCCGCTACCGCGTCGAGCGTCATGGCAAACCCCTGAGGCGTGTCCGTGGGCAGCCCCGCTATTATATCCATGTTCACATCCCCAAATCCGGCCCCGCGCGCCTCCCCAAACGCGCGGATCACGTCGCGCGACGTGTGAGCGCGCCCTATAGCGCGCAGTACCGCATCCGACATCGACTGCGGATTGACGCTCACCCGCGTGACGCCGCGCCGCCGCATCGCGTCAAGTTTTTCGCGCGTTATCGTGTCGGGGCGCCCCGCCTCAACGGTTACCTCGCGCGCCTGGGACAGGTCAAAGAGTGAGCGGGCATGCCCCAGCACGCCGTCAAGCTGTTCCGGAGACAGTACGGTCGGCGTGCCGCCTCCGACATATACGGCGGCAACGGCCAGCCCCAACGCCTCCACCGCCCGTGCAGCGGCGGCCATCTCCGCGCGGAGCGCCGCCAGGAACGGCTCTATGAGACCGCGCGACCGCTCGGTGCCGCTGCTTACAAATGTGCAGTACGCGCACCTCGTCGGGCAGAAAGGTATGCCTATATACAGCATCACGTCCCGCCGGGAGAGGCCGCAGTCGACATCTGCCGCCGCCCGGGAGGCGGCAAGGCACAGTTCCGCGCGCTCGGGCGACACTCGGTATCGGCGGCGCAGCGCGCCCCCGGCGGCGCGGAGCGACGCCCCTCCCTCCAGCATGCGCGCGACCGTCTTTGCCGGACGTATGCCCGTGAGCGAGCCCCACACGGGCCTGTGCCCCGTCGCCGCTACGGCGGCCGCGTAGAACGATCTCCTCACCGCCGCCTGCAGCAGCCTGTCGCTTATGAGCGCGCCTTCAAGCTCGGAGAGCCGTACGCGCGCGCGCCCATAATAAGCAGCCCCTCCGGCGCGTATGGCCGTGGTGGCGGTGGCGTATACCGCGCCACGCGATATGCGCACGCGAGCGGACAGACCCTCCCGCTCCCCCTCGCCGGAGCCAGTCGAGTAGTCCGGCCGCTCCCCGGGGTAGAACATGAGCATGGCCTGCTCTACGGCGTACTTGTATCCGTGGCCATCCAGCACAAGTTTCATCGTGCCGCCGCAACTTCCGGGCGCGCCTTCATTCGAATGCGTTGTTCGCGTATCTTACGTAATAATTTGTGCCGCGTTCCCTGTCGAGCGTAGTACTCTCGGCGTGCCCGGGATATACCTCGAAGTCGCCCTCCAGCGCGGAAATGCGGCGCAGGGAGCAAAGTAGCGTGTCCATGTCTCCACCGAGGTCCGTCCTGCCGCAGCTGTCGCGAAACAGCGTGTCCCCCGTGAAAAGCGCCCTCTCGCACAGGAGCGTTACCGATCCCTCTGAGTGCCCCGGCGTCTCCATGACGCGGAATTCGAGCCCTCCCACGCTTATGGCGTCCCCCTCCGAATAGTGGAGCATGTCCCCGGCATCCGCCATCTTGTGCTCTTGCGCGGCCGCCTCGCCGTCCGGTGCCACATCGCGCCGGTTGATGTAAGCGGGCGCCCCGGTGGCCTCACGCACGGCGCGCAGCGCCAGGTAGTGGTCAAAATGGCCGTGCGTAAGGAAAATCGCCTTTGCCGTAAGTTTATTCGATTCTATGTAGTCCAATATCGTGCCCGACTCCGCGCCGGGGTCTATAATGGCGCACAGCAGTGTCCCCTCGTCGGTCACGACATAGCAATTAGTCTCCAATTGCCCGACTACGAGCGTTTTTATCAGCATTATAGCCCTCCTACCAATGCGGGGATTCCAATTCACGCACTATAAAATACCCGCTTTGAGCCGCAATGTCAAGAGCTCCGCTCCTCGCCGCATTGCCCCATTGAGCTCCGGCGGCGGCGCGCTGTCATTTATACACGTCGCCGCGGGAACCTATGGCTTCAATAGTAACTGTCTTGCTATTATGGTCTGTATTGAACAACACTCTGTGCTCGCCGATACGCAAGCGGAACCCGGGGCGGCCTTCCATCGGGGCAATGGCTCCCTCGGTTGGCAATTTGTTGATGGCGGCAATTATCCGCGCGCGACATTTGTGCGGCTGCTTGTCCAGATATTTCAAGGGTTGCTTTCGATACTCTATCTTATAGCCCATATCGGCGCGCCACTTCCTCGGCGCTGACCGTTTCTCCATCGTTGATTTCTGCTGCTTCGTCCCATAGGCGGACGCAGTAATCCATGTCCTCTTTTTCCTCGCGCAAACGTTCAAGATACTTTATCGCCGTTTCAAGCCGTGCCGAGTCAAGACTTTGCAATAGCGTTTGGCAGCGCTGTATCGCAGCGGTCATTTCAACCGCCCCCTTTCGTCGTTATTATATGCAGTTGCGCGCCGTCTTCAACCCCGCCCCCGAGTAACCGCCGCAGTTCCGGCGGCAGCGTGCCGCGCGTAACGCTCGCCTCTCCGGCCAAACAAGTAATTCCTATTTTATCAATCCGCATACTCTATCGATCACCGCGTAAGTAGTATAAACGATTTGGTGGTCGCAGTCAATCTCACGTCTCACGGAATAAATTCGTTTGCAGCCATTTTCGCCCTCTCGTCCTTTTCGCCTACGGCGAAAAGAATTTTTGCGCAGGAGTGCGCCCCGTGCGACGGAGCAAAAATTGTCGTATTCCGCAGTTTCCGGGGATTCATTCCCCGGAAACTGCAGCCTTCGTATCTCGTTTGTTACGGCGCAGTCGTGACAAACGAAATTATTCCGCATATTTTCTGTTTGACTTGTGTGTATAGCCCGTGATAGAATGTCTCTGCGCGAGTATCCTACTTACAAGAACGATCGGAGCCTTGGACTTTATGCCTGTTGTTTACTCGGCACAGCGCGGCGCGGCGGACGCGGTTTTGAGGGCGGAGGGGCTGGTTTTCTCATATAAGCCGCGCGAGGGCGAGCTGCCGCCGCGCGTGCTCGACGGCGTGGATTTAAGCGTCTGGCGCGGGCAGCTCGTGGCGGTGCTCGGGCACAATGGCTCGGGCAAGTCCACGCTCGCCCGGCACTTCAACGCCTTATTGGCTCCTGTGTGCGGGCGCGTGCTCGTGGACGGGATGGACACGTCGGACGAGAAGCTCACCTTGGACATACGCCGCCACGTGGGAATGGTGTTCCAAAACCCGGACAACCAAATAGTCGCGAGTGTCGTGGAAGAAGACGTGGCGTTCGCGCCGGAAAACCTCGGCTACCCATCCGACGAGATACGCGCGAGGGTGGATGGCGCGCTGCGGACGGTCGGCATGTACGAATACGCCAAGCACGCGCCGCACTTGCTGTCCGGCGGGCAAAAGCAGCGCGTGGCCATTGCCGGGGTATTGGCCATGGAGCCCAAGTGCGTGGTGTTTGACGAACCCACGGCCATGCTCGACCCGCGCGGGCGCGAGAGCGTCGTGAACATCATACGGTCATTGTGCGACGACCTCGGCGTCACCGTGGTGCTTATAACGCATCACATGGAAGAGGCCATACTCGCCGATAGGATCGTGGTCATGTCCGAAGGGCGCGTGGTCATGGACGGGCGTCCGCGCGAGATATTCACGCAGCCGGACGCGCTGCAAGGCTACGGGCTCGGCGTGCCGGAGACCGTCTCCCTGTTGCGCGGGCTGCGCGAGGACGGGTTCGATGTGCCCCTCGGCGCGCTGACAGCGGACGAGTGCGCAGACGCAATTATGACAGCCGTGGGCGGCGCCGTTTTAAGCGGCTGCGAGAATGGAGATGTAGCTGACTAAGTGGCCCCTGTCATAAAAACCGAAAAAATAACCCATATCTACAGCGCCGGCACGGTTTTTGAGCACACGGCTCTGTCAGATGTGAGTTTTGAGGCGCTCAGAGGCGAGTATATAGGCATAATCGGGCACACGGGTTCCGGCAAGTCGACGTTCATCCAGACCCTCAACGGGCTGATCCGCCCCACGTCGGGAACGGTTTTCTTCGACGGGACGGACATACGCCAGTCAAAGGAGCGCACGCGCGATATCCGTTTCAAAGTCGGCCTCGTGTTTCAATATCCCGAATACCAGTTGTTCGAGGAGACCGTCTTCAACGACATAGCGTTCGGGCCAAAAAACATGGGCCTCAATGCGCACGAGGTCGCCGAGCGCGTCCGAGAGGCGGCGGGCTTCGTCGGATTGCGCGAAGACGACCTGGAAAAATCACCGTTCGAGCTCTCCGGCGGGCTGAGGCGGCGCGCCGCGATAGCGGGTGTAATAGCCATGCGCCCCGAGGTGCTCATAGCCGACGAACCTACGGCGGGTCTCGACCCCGCCGGCAGCTCGGAGATCATTGCAAACATCGGCGCCTACCGCCGCAGCACGGGCGCCACAATTATTATCGTCACGCATAGCATGGAAGAAATCGCGCAAAACGCCGACAGGGTAACGGTATTCGACGGCGGACGCATCGTGATGGACGCGCCCCCGGCGGCCGCGTTCTCCCGCAGCGACGAGCTGTCCGCCATGGGACTGGGCGTCCCTGCGGCAACGGCGATCGCGAACAGGCTGCGCGCGCGCGGCCTGCCCATTGCGGGCGGGATAATAACGGCGGACGGGCTGCGCGCCGCGCTGCGCGAATTGAGGAGGGGCGCCGGGAGTGCTTAAAGACATCACGCTGGGGCAGTACTTCCCAGACGACACCGTCGTCCACAGGCTGGACCCGCGCACAAAGCTGGTTCTCACGCTTGTATTCATCGCGGCGCTCTTTGTCGCCCGCGGCATTGTGTCATACGCCCTGATGCTGGCAGCGCTCGTGTGCTGCATTGCGGCCTCGCGTGTCGGCGCGCGCGCGTTATTGAAGAGCATAAGGCCGATAATAGCGGTGATTGCCGTCACGGCCGCGCTGAATGTGTTTTTTACGCGGGGCACGCCAATAGTGCGGTTGTGGGCAATAACCATTACGCGCGAGGGCCTGATAGGCGCGGCGTACATGGTGACGCGTCTTGTAATGCTCATATCGGGCACGTTTTTGCTCACATACACCACATCCCCGATATCGCTGACCGACGGCATAGAGTCGCTGCTCGCCCCGCTCAAGCGCATAAAGCTGCCTGTACACGAGTTTGCCATGATGATGAGCATCGCCCTGCGGTTCATCCCCACGCTCATAGAGGAGACAGACAAGATCATGAGCGCGCAGAAGGCGCGCGGCGCCGATTTTGAGACGGGCAGCTTGATAAGGCGCGCCCGCGCGCTGCTGCCGATACTCATACCGCTCTTCATCAGCGCATTTCGGCGCGCCGACGAACTGGCAACTGCCATGGAGAGCCGCTGCTACCACGGCGGGGAGGGCAGGACGCGCATGAAAAAGCTGGCCATGTCGCCGGGCGACTACATATCGCTGGTGTGCGGCGCCGCGCTGGCGCTGGCGGTCGTGCTGACCAACATGGCGGCTCCATGAGGAACATAGCGCTCCGCCTCGCGTACGACGGCACGCGCTATCACGGCTGGCAGCTGCAGCAAAACGCCCGCACAGTAGCCGGCGCCGTCGAGGCGGCGGTCGCGTCCGTGTGCGGCGGCGCGCCGCGCGTGACGGGCTGCGGGCGCACGGACGCCGGCGTGCACGCGCGCGTGTACTGCGCCAATTTTAAGACTGATTGCGCGATACCGTCCGCACGCATACCGTACGCGCTGAACTCCCGCCTTCCGCCCGACATCTCGGTTTCTTCGGCATTCGACGTGGGGGACGGATTCAACGCCGTCACGTCGTGTGTCAGGAAAGAGTACACATACGAGATATACTGTTCGCGAATACACGACCCTTTCCGCGCCAAAAGGGCGTACCGATATCCCATGGCGCCGGATATCGACGCTATGAGGGCGGCTTCCCAGTGCTTTTTAGGGACGCGCGACTTCGCCGCAATGCGCTCCGCCGGCTCGCGGACAAAGACGAGCGTGAGGACGGTGTTCTATTACGAGATAGAAAGCCAGGGCGACGAGTTGAGGTTCCGCGTGTGCGCCGACGGCTTTTTATACAATATGGCGCGCGCGATGGCGGGCACTCTGCTGTATGTCTCCGAGGGCAAGATATCGGCGCGCGAGCTGCCGGGGCTGCTAGCATCTGGCGACCGGAGGCGCGCGGGCCCCACGGCGCCGGCGTGCGGACTCTACCTGACGCGCCTATGGTATAATTTCGATGAATAGGCGGGGCGCTTGCTATCTCTTCCACACCGCCCCGCGGTCCAGACCCCAGGCGCCGTACAGGTCGTCGTAGAATTGCGGGCGCGGGAAGTCTGTTTTCATCTCCATGTGCAGTCCCCGGTACCCAAATCCGGAGGCGTTTATCGCGCCCAAGCCGGCGGCGAGCTGCTCCAACAGGCCGGCCGGGGACGTGAATATCATCTCGTCCTCGTCCGTCAAGCCGCGCTCATACTCGCCCGGATCGGGCACGGTTATCCGGTACCGGCCGTTTATAAGCGCCGGCACTGTGGAGTGCACGCAGGAATCAACCGAATCAAACTCACTGCGGACCAGCTCGCCCGACTTGAACTTGGCGGCCATCAGCAGGCTTCGCAACTGCGCCGGGCGCAGGTATATAAGCGCAATGTCCGGCTCGAAATTGGCATCCGCAAGCGGCGCGAGCGCGAGACCCGCGCCCTGCCCGCACTCAATGCGCGGGTACGACGCCTTGAAGAAATCGCGTGCCGCTTGCGGGTCCTCTATAAACGTGCTCGTGACCGTGGCGTCATACAAGTCCATGCCCTCGTCGAACCTCGCCATTCCAAACCCGATGAGCGGC
>JAITEC010000009.1 GCA_031282225.1 Oscillospiraceae bacterium
CAGTGTACGACGTGCCTGTAATCGAGCTCGCCAGAGAGCTCGGCAGCGCGCGCGTGGCGAATATGATAATGCTCGGGGCGCTCGTGCGGTCTTCGGGCGTCGTGTCGCGCGAGTCCGTCATCCGCGTCATGGAAAAGACGTTTACCGGGAGCAAGGCGAAGCTCATCGACTTGAACGTCAGCGCGTTCGACAAGTACGAGCTGCCATGAAGAACGAAAAAGTAATCAAGAATCTCGGAAATATCGGGTTGCTCGTGTTTTCCGCAGGCATATGGATAGACGTGATCTTCGACATGGAGCCGGAGGGCTGGTATTTTAGCATACCGGCGATTGCGCTCGTCGCGCTGGGGCTCGTAACGGTGGCCGCGCACTTTGTCATACGCGCGAGAGCGAGGAAAGCGGAAAAAGCGAAAAAAGAAGAGGAGCGGTGAGAAAAGAATGGCCATAAAAATGAAACAGGAGATAAGCGCGCCGGGATACGCCGGAAAATTCACGTTTGAGCGCAGCGCTGACCCAAAGCCAAAGCCGGATCCGAACACGCTGAAATTTGGGCAGACGTTTTCCGACCATATGTTCATAATGGAATACTCCGAGGGCAGGGGCTGGCACGGCGGGCGCATAGTCCCATACGGCCCTATCGCGCTGGATCCCGCCGCAGCTGTGCTGCACTACGGTCAGGAGATGTTTGAGGGCATGAAAGCGTACCGCGCGCAGGACGGGCGCGTATTGCTGTTCCGTCCCGGCAAGAACGCCGAGCGCGTGGCTAATTCGTGCGACCGCATATGCATCCCCAGGCTGGACGACGGTCTGTTCGTCGCGGCGGTTAAGGCGATAGTGGATGTCGAGCGCGGCTGGATACCGGAAAAAGAAGGCACGAGCTTGTATATACGCCCGTTTATATTTGCCGACGAGCCGTTCCTCGGTGTGCACGCGGCGCGCCACTATTTGTTCGTGATCATATGCTCCCCCGTGGGGCCGTACTACGACACGCCGGGGGGCGGGCTTTCCCCCACGAACATCTATGTAGAGCGCGAGTATGTCCGCGCGGCTCCGGGAGGCACGGGTTTTGCCAAGGTCGGAGGCAATTACGCAGGAAGCCTGAAAGCGCAGGCGACGGCGGCGGAGCGCGGCTGCGAGCAGGTTCTTTGGCTCGATGCCGTCGAGCGCAAATATGTCGAGGAGATAGGCACGTCCAACGCGTTTTTCGTAGTAGGCGGCGAGGCGGTCACCGCGCCTCTGGCGGGAACAATTCTGCCCGGCGTGACGCGCGACAGCGTTATCACGCTGCTAAAAAAGTGGGATATCCCCGTCTCCGAGCGCCGGCTCACGATAGACGATGTGTTCGCGGCCGGTCGCGACGGGAGCCTACAAGAGATTTTCGCATCCGGTACGGCGGCGGTGATATCCCCCGTGGGCAAGCTCGTGTCGGCGGACGGGACGCTCACCGTGGGCGGCGGCAGCGTCGGCCCTCTCGCGCAGAGGCTCTATGACGCGCTCTACGGCATACAGACGGGGCGACTTACAGACGAACTCGGATGGACTGTCACGGTATAGGCGATTGGAGGTTTCACTTTTGTGGCCGATGATCTACGGAGCCGTGATAAGCGGCTCCGTTTTCATATAATTAATAATTGGGGGAAACAGTGAAGATGGATGAGACAAACAGCGGCGCGCCCGAATACAGAGTGTTCGACTTTGTGATTACCACGGGCAATACAATTAAGTCCACCGCGACCGTCACGCTAGGCGGGAAGCTGGGCAAAACGGTCAAGACGCGATATGGCGACGGACCTATCGACGCGGCATACGAGGCGATAAACAAGGCGTTGCGCATTGACCTCTCGCGCTCGTTTGATGGAGTGGGTGAGCCGGAAATAAAGGAATTCTGGCGCACGCGCAGCTTCGAGCTGACGAAATTCGATATACGCGCCGTAACGGAGGGCAAGGACTCTCTCGGCGAGACGGACGTCACGCTCCGGTATGAGGGCAAGTCGGCGAGTGGCACGGGTCTCGACAACGACATAGTCTACTCGGCGATAAAGGCGTATATCGCCGCCGTTAACGAGCTGGTACCCGCTATGCGCGCCGATATCGCCAAGTTTTGCAAAAGCGCCGCAACGGAGGGCTCCGGCTCGGGCGAAGGCGGTGCGAAATGAAGCCGGCCGCGCGAGTGTTACCGGGAGAGGGAGCCATGCCGGCGGTGGCGGAGCTCTTTGTCTCGCCAAAGACCCTGCGGGAATTGCTGGGCGACCCGGAGACGATCGGGCGCCTGGGGTGCGCGGACGTGTGCTGCGTCGTCGCCGATGTCTCCGCGCTGTTTAGCGATGCGGGGCGCGGCCAAGCCTCTCCCCGCGCGCAGGCGGAAGACACGGCGTCGCGCGCCGTGACGCTTGCTGAGGCCATAGGTTCGCCGAATGCCGTCTTGTCGTGCGAGGTGTCGTCTCCTCAAGACGAGATAAAGCTGACGCATCTCATCGACCGCACGCTAAACGAGGCCGCCTGCCGCGGCGTCACGCTGCTCATAGAGACGCGCGGGATATTCTCGGAGACCGCGCGTCTCATAGACCTGCTCGACACATATTCCAGCGACAACCTCGCGGCATACTGGCTCGCGGGCGAGACATTCGCCCGAGGCGAGAGCGCCGACACGACCATCGGGCGGCTGGGGGCGTATGTACGCGCCGTGGATTCAGGTGCCGCGCCGTCCGGAGACTTGTACAGCGCGCTGCGTTCCATAGATTATAAAGGTTCCGTAACGGGCGCGTTTCCTGTATCGGACTCTCCCGCGCCCCCTGTCGACCTGTCTGACCCGTCATTGCTGGACATGACGTTTCCGCAGTTGCTCGACGACATTTGCGCGCGCTTTCCCGGCCAGCTCGCTTTCGACTATTCGCTCTCGCCGGATGTGACGGCGAGCTACCCCGATGGCTACACGCCCGGGTACCCGGGCGGATATACGCGCACGTACCCGCAGTTCCGCGACGACGTGGACGAGTGCGCGCGCGCGCTGATAGCGCTCGGCGTGCGCCCGGGGACAAAAGTGGCCGTATGGCTGACGAACATACCGCAGTGGTATATCGTGTTCTGGGCGAGCGTGAAGATAGGCGCGGTGCTCGTCACGGTAAACACGGCGTATAAAATCCGTGAGGCGGAGTACCTGCTGCGCCAGGCGGACGTGCATACGCTCATAATGATAGACGGCTACAAAGATTCGCGATACA
>JAITEC010000011.1 GCA_031282225.1 Oscillospiraceae bacterium
AAGAGCACGGCACCGGCTACGGCACCGCCCGCCAAGGTGCGCCGCCAACCGCCTGGGAGCGCCTTGCCTCGCTCAAAGGCGCATATCAGGGGAACCAGGGAGACGGCGCCGAGGGCGAACCTCACGCCGTTGAACGTGAACGGCCTGACATATTGAGCGCCCGCCACCTGCGCCACAAAGGCGAGGCCCCAGATGGCGGAGGTCAACAGCAACAGCGCTGTTGCCGCCCGGGTTTTTTTCGCGTCTTTCGCGCCCTGTGCGTCGGTCATTTAATCATTGCCCTTAATCCATAATATACTCGGCTCATAGTATGCTATTGAGGAATTGCCGCGTTCGGGGGTTGCGTGGGTTCGTGAACATTTGATCGGGCTCCGACTCCTCTGCTATGTCCCCGTCGCACATGAATATGATGCGCACGGCCGCCTCCCTCGCAAAGCTCATCTCGTGAGTGACGACGAGCATGGTCATGCCGCTGTCGGCCAGTCCGCGCATGACGCCGAGCACCTCGCCCACGAGCTCGGGGTCAAGGGCGCTCGTGGGTTCGTCAAATAGCATTATTTTGGGCTGCATGGCCAGCGCGCGGGCTATGGCCACGCGCTGCTGCTGGCCGCCGGAGAGCCTGGCGGGGTACTCGTCCGCCTTGTCTGAAAGCCCCACCTGCCCCAGGAGATCGCGGGCGAGGGACCGCGCCTCGCCGCGACCGAGGCGCTTGACATGCATGGGTGCCAGCATTATGTTCTCCAGCGCCGTCTTGTGCGGGAACAGGTTAAACGACTGGAAGACCATGCCCATCTCCAGCAGAAGCCTTTTGTACTCGGCCGGCTGCGCTGACGACACCGTGGTGTTGTTTTCGCGGTGCAAGAACAGCTCGTCGTCTATGAATATCTTTCCGGAGGTTATCTGCTCGATTTGGTTGAGTGAGCGCAGGAACGTGGATTTACCGGCACCGGACGGCCCGATTATGCACACGACCTCTCCCTGTTCGACCGATATACTGACACTGTTTAAGACTTTGAGTTCCCCAAAGCTCTTCGACAGGTTCTCCGTTCTCAAAAGCGACATCTTTTGTACCCATACCCCCGAATCTATTGGTAGACGGAGAAACGCGTCTCCAATTTGTTGAACACAAACGAGAAAAACGCCGTGATAACCAAGTAGATGACCATTGCGGGCACATACACGAGGGCGTTGCCCGCGGAACTCGATATAGAGCGCGTCATCTGCGTGAGATCGGTCAGCGCAATGATGGACACGAGGGAGGCGTCCTTGAGCACCATGATGAACTCGTTGGCCACGGGAGGAATGAGCCGGCGCACGGACTGCGGGATAATTACGAGGCGCATTGTCTGCGCTCCCGACAGGCCGAGCGCCCGCGACGCCTCGGATTGACCCTTGTCTATTGACTGGATGGCCGCGCGTATTATCTCCGCGCAGTAAGCGGCCGAGTTGAGCGCGAACGCTATGAATGCCGCCAAAAATTTGTTGTTGATAGTGAGCGACGGTATGATGTCCGGGAGCGCGTAGTATATGAAGAACAGCTGCATGAGCAGCGGCGTACCGCGAAAGAAGAATATATACGCCCTGCACGCCGCGCTCAGGGGCGGGAATTTGGAAATTTTGCCCAGGGCCAAAAATACGCTGGCGATAACGCCCGCGAAAACGGACACCATGGTCAGCGCCACGGTTATCCGCGTGCCTCCGAGCAGGGGCGGTATCCAGAACAGGACATTCGCTATGGGTTTCGCGGCGCCCGAGTTCATAGGGAGCACTGAACCGGCTATGCCGATATAAGTGTCCGTGGCGGCGCTTTTTATATTCCTACCGCGCGCGATGTTGAATATGAGGTAGTTATGCCCCGTGAGGTTGTAACTATTCCCCGCGCCCTCTATGAGTTCGGCGGAGATGCTCCGCTCCACCTGCGCCATCGGGGGCTTCGTGAAGGCGAGCGCCGCGCAGGCGACGACTAGCGCCGCCAGGACTGCGACCGCCGCGCGCCTCCTGCGCGGGTCCCGCTTCACGTCAGCCATTTAAGTCAGCCGCCCCTACGACAGCCATTCTTTGCGTATCGCGTCCAGCTTGCCGCTCTCCTCCAGGCGCTGCAAAGCCGAGTTGAGCGCGTCGACCAGCTGGGAGTTGCCCTTTTTGACGGCGATGCCGAACACTTCGGCCTCGGCTCCGGGCTGTGTGGATTGGTGCCACGTCAGCTCAAAGTTGTCGGGTTCCCTGGAGATGTACCCGTCCGCGACGGTGCTGTCCGCTATGACCGCGTCGAGCCTGCCGAGCCTGAGGTCGTCAAAGGCGCCGAGAACCTTGTCGTACGGGTATGTCTCGCACACAAGGGCGCCGGAGTCGATGAGGTCGGCGAGGTACATATCGGATGTCGTCTCGCCCTGGTAGCCGACTTTCAGGCCGGCCAGCCCCTCCACCGAGGTCACGGGCGCGGCGCCCTTTTTGACCGTTATCGACTGCCAGTTCTCAATGTACGACTGCGTGAAGTCCATCTCCAGGAGCCGCCCGGCGTCTATTGTGACGGCGGACATGACGCAGTCGTATTTATTTGCGTCCAAGCCCGCGAATATGCCGTCCCACGCCGTGTTCTCGAACCGCACCTCGACGCCGAGCTCGCGCGCGATTTCCCTCGCCAGGTCGATGTCCAGCCCTATCGGTGTCACGCCGTCGTCCGCGAATGACTCAAACGGGGGATACCCGATCTCGGAACCCACGGTGAGCACGCCGGGCGTAAGGAACGCGACTGCGTCCTGCGGCTTGTCCGCCTTCTCTCCGCAGCCGGCCAGCAGCGCCGCGGACAGGATGCACATGAGCAGTAGCAATGCGAATTTTTTCAAACTTTTATCCTCACTTTCTAAGCCGAATACCATAATCCGACAATATAAGGCAGATTGTAAGCGAATCCGGGCGAATTGTCAATACGGCGCACGCAAACAAATAAAAATTTTTGTTGAAATGGCGCCCGACATGGTGTATCATAAACAAGGGCACGGAGCGGTTGGCGGACATGAGACGCCGCGGATAATGCATTTTTGAGGAGGGCGTGCTGTGTCGAGCAGGATATTTCAGAGCGTGGTAATACAGATGAAGGAAGCCACGGACAGGACGGTAGGCGTCACCGACGCCGACGGGTCCGTTGTGGCCAGCAGCGACTTGTACTTGGTGGGGACCAACATCGGCGCCGTGCAGATAATGTATGACATCCCGGGCGAGCGGCTGGTGAGGCGGGAGGGTCGCACGTTCAAGCCGCTGGGCAATCCCGGGGCCATACACGACTACGCCGTGTTCGCGGACGGGGAGGACGACATGGCGCGGACGGTGTGCGTGATGGCGGCGGTAGCCATATCGTCGGCACGCTATTATTACGAAGAAAACCACGACAGTAACGCTTTCATAAAGAACATCCTGTCCGACAACATATTGCCCGGCGAGGTGGCCTCGCGCGCGAGGGAACTCCAGTTCGACGTGGACACAAAGCGGCTCGTAGTATCGCTTCGTCTGGCGTCGGCCACGGATGTCCCGCTGGTGGAGTTCCTGCAGACGATTTTTCAAGACAGGCAGCACGAATTCGTGGTCTCAATGGGCGAGACCGTCATCACGATAGTGACGGAGATGCCGCCCGGCGCCGACATGAGGTTCATCAAGAAGCTCGCCTCGAACATCGAGAGGAAAGTGAGGGACGAGTACGATATAAAGCCGACGATCGGAGTCGGGACGCCGGCGCACAATTTGAGGGAACTGGCGGACAGGTACAAAGAGTCCATCGTGTCAATCGAGATCGGCAAGGTGTTTGAGACGGAAAAGACTATCATATATTACGAGAATCTCGGTATTGGGAGGCTCATCTACCAGTTGCCGATGAAACTGTGCGAGATGTTCCTGTCGGAGGTGTTCAAAAAGAACCCGATAGAGACGCTGGACGCGGAGACGCTGTACACAATCAACAAATTCTTTGAAAACAGCCTCAATGTGTCCGAGACGTCCCGGAGGCTGTTTGTTCACAGGAACACGCTCGTGTACAGGCTCGAGAAAATAAAGAAGATAACGGGGCTGGACTTGCGCGAATTTGAACAGGCGATAGTGTTCCAGGTGGCGATGATGGTAAACAAGTACTTGAACTCCCAGGCGGGCGCGGAGCGGCGGGCGTGAGCCGGGCGGCTGGATGCCGGCGCGCGGCGGACGTTTTTAACTGATAAGGGGTACACTTAAGATATGGTACGTATGGGCGATGTATTCAAGGAATACGAAAACGGCACAAAAGCGCTCAAGGGCATAAACATTTTTCTGGACGACGGCGAGTTCGCGTTCCTCGTCGGGCCGTCCGGCTCAGGCAAGACGACGATAATCAAGCTGCTGACCGGCGAAATAGCGCCTACTGACGGGGAAGTGCTGGTAAACGGTTTTAACCTGAGCAGCATGCGCATGGGCAAGATGCCGCATCTGCGCAGGACGCTTGGCGTGATATTCCAGGACTTCAGGCTCATCGCCAAGAAAGACGTGTACGAGAACGTGGCTTTTGCGATGAGGGCGGTGGGCGCCGGAGGCAGGGACATAAGGAAACGGGTGCCTTACGTGCTGGAGCTGGTGGGTCTGGGAAAAAAGGCCAGGTCGTACCCGCAGGAGCTGTCGGGGGGAGAGCAGCAGCGCGTGGCGGTAGCGCGCGCGCTCGTCAACAACCCCCGGCTCATAATCGCCGACGAACCCACCGGCAACTTGGACCCGCCGCGCAGCCTTGAGATACTGATGCTGCTGCAGAAAATAAACGAGCTCGGGACGACGGTGCTGGTCGTGACGCACGAGAAGACGCTTGTGGACAGGCTGTCCAAGCGCGTCATCGCGATCGACGGCGGCCGCATAATCAGCGACGGAATGGACGGGTATTACGACTATTATGAAGAGCAATAGAGCGGCGTACTACATAAAAGAGGGCTTTGTCAGCATCTTCACGCACGGCCTTATGTCATTCGCGTCGGTATGCATCATTGTGGCTTGCCTGATTATTATGGGCAGTTTTACGCTGCTGGCGTACAACGTCAGCTACATTATCGGCCAGTTTGAAAATGAGAACATAGTGCTGGCATACGTGGACGAGAGCCTGTCAGAGGCGGTGGCGCGGGGCCTGGAGACACAGATACGGGCCGTGCCGAACGTGGCCTCCGCCGCGTTCGTGAGCCGTGAGGAGGCAATGGAGAGCTTTGTGGGCAAGTACGAGAACAAGTCGCTGTTCGAGGGCATAGGCGCAGACGTGTTCAGGCACAGGTTCGTTGTCTATGTCAAGGATATCGAGCTCACGGCGTACACGCAGAGCTCCCTATTGGGAATTGCCGGTATAGAGGAAGCGAGTGCCAACCTGAGCATCACAAGGGGACTGGTCACGATGAGGAACATTGTCAGCGGGGTGACAGCGGTATTGGCGGCGGTTTTATTGATAATATCGCTGTTCATCATGTCAAATACCATAAGGCTTGGGACTTTTGAGCGCCGCGACGAGATCGCGATAATGAAAATGGTGGGCGCTACCAACTCGTTTATTCGGTGGCCGTTCATTGTAGAGGGGTTCATGCTCGGCACGATGGGCGCGCTCGTGGCGTATATCGCGCAATGGCTGGTATACACGCTCATAACCGACAGGCTGACGGGCGGCGGGCGGGTCTCGTTCATAACGGCGGCGCCGTTTCAGCGCATGTCCGCGCCGATCATAGTGGCGTTTTTGGCGATAGGCATACTAGTTGGGGTCGTTGGGAGCAGCATGGCGATACGCAAGTATTTGAAAGTGTAGGACGGGAGGGTACGAGACATATGAAAAATAAACGGACAGTCCGCGCGATCGCGATCTTTATGGCGCTGCTGATGGTGCTCTCCGTGATATACGGCGTGGTGAGCTCCCTCACGCAGGTCGCCAGCGCGGCGGTCACCCAGGGGCAGATAGACGAGCTGAAGAAGCAGGCGGGGGAGCTCGACAAGAAAAAGCAGGCCGTCCAGTCGGAGCTCAACTCGCTGAAATACGACCAGATGTCGAACATGGCAAAAAAAGAGGTGCTCGACGAGCGCATAAGCCTGACCGAAGAGGAGATCGTAAATATCGGGGAGCAAATCAACATATACGACAGGCTCATCAATGAAAAGGCGGCCGAGGTCGTGAGCGCGCAGGGCAGGGAAGACAGCCAGCTCGCCTCCTACAAGGAGCGCATACGCGCGATGGAGGAATACGGCTCCATTTCGTACATAGCGGTCATATTCGACGCGAGCAGCTTTTCCGACCTGCTCGCGCGGCTCGATTTCGTGGACGCTGTCATGCGCGCGGACGAGGACACGTACAAGAAGCTGCAAACGGCGCGCATGGAGACCATGGCGGCCAAAGAGGCGCTGGAGGGGTCTAAACGCGACCAGGAAGACGAGCGCGAGCGCATGAAGCAAAAGGAGACCGAGCTCGAGGAGCAGCTTGTGCAGGCAGTGGCGGTGATCGCCGCGCTGGAGGACAGCATTGAGACGTCGGCCGCGCATTACCAGGAGATAAGCGCGGAGCGCGAGCGGCTCCAGAAGGCAATCAACGAAAAAGTGGAGGAGTTGCGGCGCCAGGAGGAGGCCCGCGCGCGCACCGGCGGCTCAAACGTGGTGGGGACGGGGCGCCTGATGTGGCCCTCGGCCGCGAGCAATTATGTCACGTCGCGTTTCGGGAGCCGGTACCACCCGATCTACCGTTACTACAGGATGCACGACGGAATAGACATAGGCGCGAAATACGGCACGAACGTGTACGCGGCCGACAGCGGCACGGTAGTGACGTCGGCGTACAGTTCCTCATACGGCAACTACGTGGTGCTCAGCCACGGAAACGGCATGACTACGCTGTACGCGCACATGAGCACACGAAAGGTCAAGGAGGGCGATACGGTGTCCAGGGGCTCGGTTGTGGGGCTCGTGGGATCAACGGGCGCGTCCACGGGGCCGCACTTGCATTTTGAGGTGTCCGTGGGCGGCTCGCGCAAAAATCCGCTGTCGTACTTCCAATCCGGAACTTACTCGCTGGCGCCGGACGCGTGACGGGCTATTATATTTTGTATTTTTTAATAAAGGGGCAAGAGGGACATGCCAAGCTACAAATTCGAGACGCTGCAGCTCCACGCGGGGCAGGAGGTGCCGGATCCGGCGACGGACGCGCGCGCCGTGCCGATCTACCAGACGTCGAGCTACGTCTTCCCCAGCTCCGAGGCGGCCGCCGCGCGCTTCGCGCTGGCGGAGCCCGGCAACATCTACACGCGGCTCATGAACCCGACGAACGATGTGTTCGAGAGGCGCGTGGCGGCGCTCGAGGGCGGCGCGGGCGCGCTGGCCACGGCCTCCGGCGCGGCAGCCGTCGCGTATGCGGTGCGGAACATCGCGCGCGCGGGGG
>JAITEC010000095.1 GCA_031282225.1 Oscillospiraceae bacterium
GCGCGATTAAGAGAATTGACGGCTATGAGCGCGCCATCGTACTGGAAAGCGGCGAAAAGATTGGAATAGCAAATATCCTGGAAATAGACTCCGATATTTTTAATGAACTGTTGTAGCCACCGATTTGTTTCAAGCTTCGGGACGACACGGGCGACAGTTGGATATTCTGCCTATGTCGGGCGGCGCATGGCTCGCATGGCGTTAAGCACGGCTATCAGCGCCACGCCCACATCGCTGAACACCGCCGCCCACATAGTAGCGGCGCCAAGCGCGCCCAATATGAGTACTACGCCCTTTACGCCGAGCGCGAACGCTATGTTCTGCCACACTATCGTGCGCGTCTTTTTCGCTATGCGTATGGCGTCGGCTATCTTAGAAGGCTCGTCCGTCATAAGCACAATGTCCGCAGCCTCTATGGCCGCGTCGGAGCCCACTCCTCCCATCGCTATGCCTATATCCGCTCGTGCGAGCACGGGTGCGTCGTTTATGCCGTCGCCCACAAATACAAGCCGCCCTTTGCCGGCCCCCTCCCTCTCCAGAGCCTCGAGTTTCTCCACCTTTTGATGCGGCAGCAACTCCGAGCACACTATGTCTATACCTAGTTCACGCCCTATTTTTTCGCCTACCGCTCGGCTGTCGCCCGTCAGCATGGCGGTATGCCCTACGCCAACCTTGCGCAGCTGCGATATGGCGCGCGCGCTGTCAGGCTTCACAGTGTCGGAGATAACCAGGTACCCTGCGAATTCGCCGTTTACCGCTAGATAGACTATTGTCCCCTGGGCGTCTGCGGCAGGGCGAGGGACGCCGAGGCTATCCAGTAGTTTCCCGTTCCCCGCCAGGATCTCGCGCCCGCCCACGCGTACGCGGACACCGTGGCCCGCGATCTCCTCGTATCCCGCGATTGTTTCGCCTAATATGGGCTTGCCGTACTCTTTTAAGACCGACAGCGCTATGGGATGGTTCGAGCCCGACTCCGCGTGCGCCGCGAGCCGGATCAATTCCTCCCGGCCCATACCTCCCGATGGGCATATCTCCGTAACGGAGAAGACGCCGCGCGTCAGCGTGCCAGTCTTGTCGAACACCACGGTTTCCACATTGCACAGCGCATCTAAATAGTTGCTCCCCTTGATCAATATCCCGCTGCGCGACGCGCCGCCTATCCCTCCGAAGAAGCTCAGCGGAATGGATATGACGAGCGCGCAGGGGCAAGACACTACGAGGAACACGAGCGCGCGACCCAACCAGTCCGCGAACTCGGCGCCAGTCAGCGCAAGCGGAGGTATTACTGCCAGCGCCAATGCGGCAAACACCACGGCCGGCGTGTAGTACCTCGCGAATTTAGTGATAAAATTCTCCACCGGTGCCTTAGCGCCGACGGCGTTCTGTACGAGTTCAAGAATCCTAGACACGGTCGACTCGCCAAACTCGCGAGTCACCTCGATAGTCAGCAACCCGTTTTTGTTTATCGAACCCGACAGTACATCGCTTCCGGGCTCCACGTCGCGCGGCATCGGCTCGCCCGTCAGCGCGGATGTGTCTAGTGCGGAACGCCCCTGCGCGACAACGCCGTCGAGTGGTATTTTCTCGCCGGGTCTCACCACTATAATATCGCCTACGCCAACTTCCTCCGGCGATACACGGCGTATCGAGCCGTCCTGTTTCAAGTTGGCAAAGTCCGGACGTATATCCATCAGCGCGGCGATGGACTTGCGGCTGCGCCTCACGGCGTAATCCTGAAACACCTCCCCCACCCTATAAAACAGCATCACCGCCACGCCCTCGGGATATTCCCCTATGGCGAACGCGCCGACAGTGGCGACGCTCATCAAGAAGTTCTCGTTAAAAACATTTCCTCTCGCCATGTTCCTCAGCGCGCCCCAGACCACTTCTCCGCCGACCAGTGCGTAGCTTGCGAGGAACAGCGCGAGTTCCGCCTCGCTCCCGAGCCTGAGCGCGACGCCGAGTACAAACAGCGCGGCGCCCGCTATCGCCCCCGCGATGGACACCTTCTGTCTTAGGGCCATACCGGCAACGGCGTCCTCGCCGCGTCTGTCCGTGTGCGATATGTCCACATCGGGTTCTATTTCAAGAACTATCTCTGCGGCACGGCGCGCCAACTCCGACAAGCGCTCTCCGTCGTGTGCCGTCAGCGTCATCTTCTGCTCCATGACATCAACCGTGACGTCCTTTACTCCGTCTATCTTTGCCACGCCCCGCTCTATTTTTGCCGCGCAATCCGCGCAATTGAGTCCGTACAGCCAGATATTTCTAATGCATTCGCCCGAAGCAGCCATAAATATTCTCCCCCTCTGCTATCTAATTTATCTTATATGTTCATATGAACAATTGAGGCCATGTTCAACCGTATGCCAAACCGCCCGCCGTGTAAAACCGCTCCAAAACTGCTTGTACTGGAAACCGCAGCTTCTATTCGCAAATATGGATTAGTCCTTGTTCAAAAATATTGCTTACGTGTTCGTCATCAAGGGAATAGTAGACCACCTTGCCATCGCGTCGGTGCTTGACAAGCCTTGTCTGCCGCAATGCGCGGAGTTGGTGCGAGATTGCGGACTTCGTCATGCCGAGCAAAAACGCGATGTCGCATACGCACATCTCGGAGTGCTGCAGGGCGCACAGTATCCTCACGCGTGTGGAATCGCTGAACACTTTAAACAGATCCGCCAAGTCGAGTAGGATATCGTCCCCCGGCATCTTCTCCCTCACCTGGGCGACGATGTCCTCATGTATCACGTTGCAGTCGCAGCGGTCGACGTCGGCAGTGCCGACCGCCACAACGCTTGTAACGGCATTTGCCATAGGGCAGGCCTCCTTAAAAAGGAACAATTGAACAGTTGCGCAACCATTGTAACACATACACATGTCGCTGTCAAATGTTTTTTGTTTTGTAATATTACCCGAGTTTGACAGAGTTTGACAGCACAATGGAAAAAAGCGCAAAAAAGTACTTAGTAAGATGACAAAAGCGAGCATGACAAGGCTCACCCCGCAGGCTCCTTACGGAGCGCGACCACCTTGTCCTTGTGTGCGCGGCTGGCTTGCAAGGTTTCAATCCACGCGCTCCTTACGGAGCGCGACACA
>JAITEC010000114.1 GCA_031282225.1 Oscillospiraceae bacterium
AAAAGCCCGCTGGGCGCCTATCTCGATATACCGGCCATAATAGACATAGCAAAGAGAAGGCACGCGGACGCCATACACCCCGGATACGGCTTTCTCTCGGAAAACGCGGAATTCGCGCGCGCGTGCGAGGAGGCGGGAATTGCGTTTATCGGGCCGCCGTCGGACGTGCTGGCCAAGATGGGGGACAAACTCAGCGCCAAATCCATAGCCGTGGGCTGCGGCGTGCCTGTAATCCCGGGGACGACGGATCCGCTGCGCGACGCGGACGACGCGCTGGAAAAGGCGAAAGAGTTCGGATACCCGGTGATACTAAAGGCGGCGGCGGGCGGCGGCGGGCGGGGCATGAGGCGCTGCGACTGCCCGGAGGACGTCACGCGCGAGTTTGAGCTCGTCAAGAGCGAGGCAAAGAAGGCGTTTGGCAACGACGGCATATTCATCGAAAAATTCCTTGTCAAGCCAAAGCACATTGAAGTACAGGTGTTGGCGGACGGGCACGGGAACGTAGTGCACCTGGGCGAGCGCGACTGCTCGCTTCAGCGGAGGTACCAAAAAGTGGTGGAGTTCGCGCCGGCGTTCTCCGTGCCCTCCGGCACCGTTGACAGGCTGTACGGCGACGCCGTGAAAATAGCCAAGAGCGTGGGGTACCGCAACGCGGGGACCGTTGAGTTCTTGGTGGACTCCGACGGTTCGCACTACTTTATAGAGATGAACCCGCGCATACAGGTGGAACACACAGTGACGGAAATGGTGACCGGAATAGACTTAGTAAGGGCCCAGGTGCTCATTGCGGAGGGATACCCGCTCTCCCACCCGGATATAGGGATAGCGTCGCAGGCGGATGTGCGCGTAAACGGGTACGCCATACAGTGCCGCGTGACCACGGAGGACCCGGCAAACAACTTCGCGCCGGACACGGGAAAGATAACGGCGTACCGCTCGGGCGGTGGGTTCGGCGTCAGGCTGGACGGGGGCAACTGCGCCACGGGATCGACCGTATCGCCGTACTACGACTCGCTTCTAGTGAAAGTGACCGTCTGGGACAACACGTTCCCCGGCGTTTGCCGCAAGGCATCGCGCGCAATAAACGAGCTGCGTATCCGGGGCGTTAAGACAAATATACCGTTTGTGACTAAGATATTGCACCATCCGGGCTTTTTGTCGGGCGTATGCCACACGAAATTCATAGACGACACGCCGGAGCTCTTTGAGCTGCGCGGATCGCGCGATCGCGCCACGCGGGTGCTCCGGTATATAGCGGGCCTGCAAGTGGCGCGACGGGACGCCGAGGGAGCGCAGCTCAACGAGCCGCGTCTCCCGTCGCCCGGGGAGGCAAAGAAGAGCGTCGGGCTAAAACAGCTCCTCGACAGCGAGGGGCCAGACGCCGTCAAGAGGTGGATATTGGAGCAGAAAAAACTGCTCATAAGCGACACGACGATGCGAGACGCGCACCAATCGCTGTTTTCAACGCGTATGCGCACGCGCGACATGACGGAGGCGGCAGAGAGCGTTGCCGACATCCTGGCGGATTGCTATTCGCTGGAGATGTGGGGCGGAGCCACGTTCGACGTGGCGTACAGGTTCCTGCACGAGTCGCCTTGGGAGAGGCTAGACAAGCTGCGCGCGCGCATACCAAACGTAATGCTGCAAATGCTGCTGCGCGGCGCGAACGCCGTGGGATACGCCAACTATCCCGATAACTTGATACGCGCGTTCATAGCGGAGGCTGCGCGCAGCGGTATAGACGTGTTCCGCGTGTTCGACTCCCTCAACTGGATCCCGGGAATGGAGACGGCAATGGACGAGGTGCTCCGTCAGGACAAGTTCTGCGAGGCCGCCATGTGCTATACGGGCGACATACTCGACCCGAAGCGCGACAAGTACACGCTGAGGTACTATGTGGATTTCGCGAAGGAACTCGAGCGGCGGGGCGCGCACTGCATTGCGATAAAGGACATGTCCGGCCTGTTAAAGCCATATGCCGCTAAAAAGCTCATCGGAACGCTCAAGGGCGAAATAGGGCTGCCCATACACTTTCATACGCACGACACGAGCGGCAACCAGGTGGCGGCGTGCATACTGGCTGCCGAGGCCGGCGTGGATATAGTGGCGGCGGCCGTGTCGTCGATGTCGTCGATGACATCCCAGCCTTCCATGAATTCGCTCGTTGCCGCCTTGGAGGGAACCGAGCGCGACACGGGCATCGACCTGAACAGGCTCCAGGAACTCGACAACTACTGGGCGGACGTGCGGCTGCGATACGCGAAGTTCGATTCCGGATTGCAGTACCCGATGACGGAAATATACCGATATGAGATTCCGGGCGGGCAGTACACGAACCTATATCCGCAGGTCGTATCCCTGGGGCTTGGCAGCCGTTTTGAAGAGGTAAAGGAGATGTACAAGACGGTTAACGACATGCTCGGCGACATAGTCAAAGTGACCCCGTCGTCAAAGATGGTGGGGGATCTGGCTATATTCATGGTGCAAAACAACCTCACTGCCGACAATATCGTCGCCCGAGGCGAGGCGCTGACATTTCCCGATTCGGTAGTGAGCTACTTCAAGGGCATGATGGGCCAGCCGGCGTGGGGGTTCCCTGCGGGGCTGCAGGCGGTGGTCCTGAAAGGGGAGCCGCCGATCACGTGCCGGCCGGGCGAGCTCCTGCCCCCGGTGGATTTTGATGCGGCGCGCGGGGATATGCAAAAATTCATGGTCGCGCCCACGGAGCGCGATGTCATATCGTGGCTCCTC
>JAITEC010000206.1 GCA_031282225.1 Oscillospiraceae bacterium
GACTATCCAGGCGCAGGTGCTTGAAATGATGAGGGAGCTAAAGGATGAGTTGGGTTCATCCATGCTGCTCATCACCCACGATCTCGGCATTGTCGCCGAGACGTGTGACGACGTGGCGATCATGTACGCCGGTGAAATCGTCGAGATCGGCTCGTTGGAGCGCATATTCCACAACCCGCGGCATCCGTACACGCTGGGCCTTTTCGGCTCGATCCCGTCGCTTGACAAGGATGTGAGGCGCCTCAATCCTATTCCGGGGCTCATGCCCGATCCGGCGGATCTGCCGTCCGGATGCAAGTTCCGTGCGCGATGCGCGCACGCGCGCGCCGATTGCGCGCACGAGGTAACCGAGTTGCGCGAGACGGAGCCGGGACATTTCGTGCGCTGCCTGCGTGATGCCTGGGGGGATATCTGATATGAGCGAGCTGTTGAGGGTAGAGCACCTGAGGAAATACTTCAAAACGCCGTCCGGGCTGCTTCACGCCGTGGACGATATAAGCCTCTCCATAAATAAAGGGGACACTCTCGGCGTCGTTGGGGAGAGCGGATGCGGGAAGTCCACGCTCGGCAGGGTCATCCTGAAACTGCTCGAGCCGACCGACGGGAGGATATTTTTTGAAGGCCGCGACATCACGCGCGTCACGGATAAGGAGAAGGTCGGGCTCAGGCGGCGGATGCAGATCATTTTTCAGGATCCGTACGCGTCGCTGAATCCGCGCATGAGCGTTATGGATCTGATCGCGGATCCCCTGAGAACATTCCGCCTGTACAACCGCGCCGGACGGCGCGAAAAAGCGTTCGCGCTCATGGATATGGTCGGGCTGTCCCGCCGTTTCGCGTCCTCCTATCCGCACGAGCTCGACGGCGGGCGCAGGCAGCGTATCGGCGTGGCGCGCGCTCTCGCGCTTGACCCGACTTTTATTGTGTGCGACGAACCGGTTTCCTCGCTTGACGTATCCATTCAAGCGCAGATACTCAATCTGCTTCAGGATCTGCAGGAACAGCAGGGGCTGACATATATTTTTGTGACGCACGACCTGTCTGTCGTAAAGCATATTTCTACGGACATCCTCGTCATGTACGTAGGCGCGATGGTAGAGAAGTGCGAGGCGAAAGAGCTGTTTGCGAGACCTCTGCATCCGTATACCAAGGGTCTTTTATCCGCTATCCCCGTGCCGAGCATCGATCACGTGAGGGAAAAGGTCGTGCTTCGAGGCGAATTGACGTCCCCGGTCGAGCCGAAACCGGAGTGCCGTTTCGCCGCGCGGTGTCCGTACGCGACCGATATATGCCGCAGGGAGTTCCCTGTCTACGCGGAAGTACTTGGGAACCACTTCGTGGCCTGCCACCACGTCCGCGAGATCAATGCCCTGGAATGAATCCGCACATGAAGCATAGGGCTTAGCGGAACGCCCCCAAGGAATACGGGGCACCCCTCGTGTCAAGTCGGGCGCGGTTGTTACGATAATAATTACAGGGTTGTGCGGCGCGTGGACAAACGCAACGATTCGGCGAAAGGGATGGATACACTAAAATGAAATATGGATTGAGGCGCCTGTTTTCACTGGCGCTGACGGGGGCGCTCATGCTGGCGCTGGTGGCGGCGGCCGTGGCTCCGGCGATTGTGGCGCAGGCGGCGTATACCGACACAGGGCGCCACTGGGCGGCGGCCGAGATTAACCGCTGGGAGGCGCTGGGCGCCCTGAGCGACTTCGGGACGGGAGCCTTTTGGCCTGACGCCCCGATAAAGCGCGCGGAGTTCTTCTCCATAATTGTCAGGTCGTTCGGCGCGGAAGAAGAGGCCGACATATCGCGCTTCACCGATGTGCCGTCAGGCGCGTGGTACCGGTCGGTCGTCGCCAGGGCGAACAAGATGCGCATAGCGGAGGGCACGTCGGAGACGACCATGGATCCCGAGGCCAACATAACGCGGCAGGACGCCGCGACGCTGGTGTCGCGCGCTTTCGGGCTCATGGACAGCGATTTGAGCTACCTTGGCCGCTACGCGGACCGCGACACCATATCGGTGTATGCCCGAAACCACGTCGCCGCGCTGACGCAATACGGCTATATGATAGGCAGCGGCGCGAATTTCAAGCCCAGGGACAACCTCAGCCGCGCTGAGGCGGTCAAAATTGTAGACAACCTGTTCAGCCACTACTACAAAGCGGAGACAAGCTTTGACAACCTGACCCTGAGCGGCAACGTGATGAGCGTCCGGCCGGACTCGGTGTTCAACGGGCTCACGGTAAACGGCGACCTCATATTGTGCGACGGCGTGGGCGTTGGGAGCGCGGCGCTCAACGGATGCGTCATAAACGGCAGGCTGCTGGTCAGGGGCGGCGGCGAGAACAGCGTCGTGCTGAGCGACACGGTCGTCAGGGACGGAATAACGGTGCTCAACCCCAACTTGAACACGCGCATTGTCACAACGGGCACAACGGCGGCCGAGCGCCTCACGGCGTACTCCGGCTTCGCGCTCGTGGGGACGGGTGTGCACAATATAAAGCTGGCGGACGACTCCATACCGAATTCGCGCGTGACGCTCTCCGGCGTAGTGCTCGACACCATGGAAGCCGGCGGGTTTGCGGGCAGGATATCAATGCCGGAGGGCAAGATATCCTCGCTTAATTTTGTCGGCGATTCTGCCGGGACGCAGTTCTCCATAGGCGGGGACGCCAGCGTGCTGTACCTGTCCACCGTGGCGCCGAACATCACGGTGCTGGGAGACGGGCGCGTTGCGGACGCGTTTATCAACGCGCCCGGCGCCGTGCTCACGGGATTGCCCGACACATATACCGTGAGCGCCAATCTCACGGCAAGCATAGCGGGCGAGATAGTGTCCGGCAAGTACCTTAACACCGGCAACTGGGTGGCTCGCGACGATTCCGCCCGCCCTGTCCGCCAGGACAGCGCGGGAACCGGCGGGTACGATGTAAACATAACCACGGAGCGCGGGCGCTCCGCGAACACGGTAACCGTGACGCAAAAGCCGCTGGGGAAAATACCGCTCAGCGCCAACGGCGGCAGGCTCGGGTACCAAATAGGCTTCTTCATACCCGCCCCTGCCGCAATGAGCGGGTACGGCGGGGTCGTCTCCATGCTGACATACCAAAACACCGACGGCGGCATTGTGGTGATGCGCAACGTGCCGCTCGTATATCAAGGAGGCGAGTACGGGCTGTGGTTCCGAGTGCCGGTCACGGCGGAGCCGAGCCTCAACAGGGGCCGCCTGACGGAGACCATGTACATATCGTGGGACGGGAGCCTGAGCGAGAACCTGCAGTTCCGCTCGGGCTGGCTGGATATAGAGCCGCTGACATGGTACGAGGAGAACGTATTGGTGGACATGTACCGATATGCCCGCCTGGAGGGGTACAGCGGCACGGTATACTATGGCGCTGAGGCCATACGGCGCCTGCTGTGCGGCGACAACGCGCTGGGGCTCGACACAAAGGGCTTCGCCGCGTTCTCTGTGCAGGATCAGGAAGACCTGGCGGCGAGTCTCTACGACGTAGCCGACCTGTTCGTCTCCAAAAAAGCCATACAAGACAGGCTCGACCAGGTGATCTCGGGCAAGGGCGCGCTGTATGCGGTGAACCGGGCGCTTACGACCGATCAGATGCGCAGGGCGCTCGAACTGCCCGTGTTTGCCCGAGAGCTGGGGATAGAGGTATCGGCGGGCAGCATGTACGGCGTCCTCTCCGAGACGGGCAAGAACCGCGTGGCGTACACCATGCTCATAAACCGCAAAAAGGACTACGCCAACGAAAAAGCCGTGAAAACAGCGTTTGACAAGGCCGTGGCAGACATAAAGGCCGCCGAGACGGGTCTGCTGGTGGCGATAAACAACGCGCCGGCCGATGTCGACGTTCAGAAAATTATAGAGACAAAGGCGAACGCCGACCTGCTCGCCTTCTCGCCCACGTCCGAGCCGTACAAGAGCTATACGGCAAAGCTGAAACTGGGGCTCGCGCAGATCATCTTCAACGGACGCCCGTATACTTCCGTGGACGCCATAGCCCAGATAATAAGGGACTATCTGGCGACTCCGTGGACCAGCAACCCCGAGGAAGACTCCGTTATAAGCTCCATGAAGATAACGCCCGTGAGCATGAACCTCGTGACGGGAGGGAGCGCGCACATAGGCTACGGCGTGGGGTACGACGCGCAGCTGGTCATCACCACGCCCTCCGGCGATATAAGGAACCCTCTTCCATACGTGACCGCAGCCGTGGACAAAGAGGACATTGTCACGTACAACGCCGCCTCCGGCGTCGTCACTGCGGGGCAGGCGGCGGGCACGGCAAAAATAACCTTTACGAGCGTTATCGACACAAAGAAGAAAGTCACGCTGACAGTGAAAGTGGTGGCGCCCGTCCCGGCGACAGGCGTCAAGCTGGCCAAGTCGTTCGTGGAAGTGGCGGAGGGCGACAGGCTGGAACTAGGGCCGCTCGTGACGGTTATACCGGCCAACAGCACCGATAAGCTGCGCTGGTCGTCGGACGACCCCGCCACGGCCTCCGTCAGCGCTGACACGGGCGAGATAACCGGTGTGAAGCCCGGATTCACGTATGTATCCGTCACGACGCAGAGTGGGCAGAAAGCCAGCTGCCTGGTCGCCGTGGTCAGCTCGTCGCCGGGCGTAATGGTATACCCGGCTGCGGCCACGGTGGGGACGGAGGAGTCCATACAGCTGTATGGCGTGGTATCGCCGCTGAGTTCCGCGAACCGGAGGGTAAAATGGACGTCGGCCGACCCGGAAATTGCGAGCGTGGACGGCTCGGGCAAGGTGACGGGCAAGTATAGGCTCGACACTGGTGACCCCGACGCCCCGATAGAAAAGACGGTCTTGATAACGGCTACCGCCTCGGGCGACGAGACGCTGTCCGACGACGCGGAGATAACCGTGGACAGCGCCAAGCGGGCGCTCGTGCTCAACACGAACAGGATGACACTGTATCCAAACGGAATGGAGTACATATCGGCTACGGTCCTGCCGCTCGGCTTGCCGCCCGAGGAGACCGTGTCTTGGAGCGTGGTGCCGTACAACGTGGACGATCCCATAATAGCCTTCGCAACGTTCGCCGCAGACGGCGAGGAGAGCAGGTCGACGTATGCCGAGGGGCCGAGTGTCGCCGTTGTGGGTCTGCAGCCCGGAAAGGCGACGGTCGTGGCGGCGCTGACGGGCGCCAAGACAGATATATCGGCCATATGCGAGGTGGAGGTCCTGGAGGGCAAGCCCACAATAACCGTCACGCCCAAGACCGTGGAGCTCCTGCTGGGAGACGCGGCGCGCGAGACGAAGCTCCTGTCCGTGACCTTCTCGCCCAACAGCATAGTCAACAGGAGCATAAAGTGGCAAAGCGAGAACAACCTGATAGCGGTAGTGGACCAAAACGGCAGGATAACCGCAAAGGGCATAGGGCAGACGGAGATAACGGGCATACCCGAGGCCGACAGGGACGCGCGGCTCGTGGTGAGCGTCACGGTAAAGGACATAGCGGTAACGCAGTTTGGAGTGAGCCCGAACAGCATCACAATAACGCAGGGCAACACGCAGATGCTCTCAAAGCTGTTCAACATAACGCTCAAGCCGGAAAATGCCACGAACAAATTTGTGGAGTGGAGTTCCGGAGACGAGAACACGGCGACCATCCTGTACCCGGGCGACGAGGACTACGACGATGAGCTCACAAATGCCGGAGAGAGCAATATAGATGCCTACGGCGGCGCGCTTCTCGTGGCGCGCAAGGCGACGGCATCGTACTACGACGAACTCATAACAGACTCCAACGGCGTATGGATGCCCGACGAGAACGGCAACCCGCAGTACAAAAAAGTCAGGTACGATTCCCCCATAACGCTGGTGGCGCAGGCGAGCAACGGCACGAAAGTCGAGCTCCTGCTGAGCATAGAGCCCGAGGGCGAGGACGACTCACAGGTAAGGAACATGAAGATAGACATGACCCAGTGGGTGTACCCGGTGGGCGCCGTCCAGCTGATGACCGTGCGGTACAATATTATAGGGCGCAACCAGACGGACGGCTCCTGGCAGACGGGCGTCCAGCCGCCAAACCCCAAGATCACGTGGCAGAGCACGAGATCGGACATAGCCTACGTGAACTCCAGGGACGAACTCATAACACTCAAGCCTGGTGTGGCGACGATAACGGCCACGTCGCAGCTCGGCGCCGTGACCGACTCCGTAACGGTCATCGTGTCGCAGTACGGGCCTGAGAGCGTGACGCTTTCGGGGCTCGACTCAATAGTCGGATACGGGAGGTATATTGAGATACCGAAAGACAGCGCGCGGACGGTGACGCCGCATATCGCGCCCTCCGCCTACAACGGCGCGCAATTGGTGTGGAAGGCCGAGGAGTGGATTTCCGCCCCCACCGCCGGAGACCCGACCGCCGGGGCGCCCGGCGGCTCCGCGAGCGCCATAATAAAAATGAATCCGAGCAATACAATAACGCAGGGCGGCGCCGGTATGGAACTGACGGGGCTGACAGAAGGGGCGTGGGCGCGCGTGACCGTGCAGCCATACTTCCAGAGCCCGGAGGAGAACGGCAGGCTGGCGAGCGTGACTATCACGCAGCTATACAATATGTGCGACGCAGCCGGCGTGAGTTTCGACTCCTATCTTGAGAAGAACGGCATATTCCGCGATGGGAACCCATCTAATTCGGATTACTACTCGGTGAACGAGAATAATCTCGATATGATAATCGATGTTGGCGGAACGCCTATGCCCATACCGAAAGTAAAGCTCAGCAAGACAACACCGATGAACCTGATTGTGCCTTGTGTATTCCAAGATGGGCTGAATGTCTTCTTTGTAAAAGTCGTCGCGCCGGTTCCGATGCCTGCGGCGGCTCCCATGACGGCTGCCGCCCCCATGACGGCCGCCGCCCCCGTGTCCGCCCCGACGGCTGCGCCCGGCGAACACTCGACCGATTTAATACTCGCGGCGCGCAGTGCCGGGCTCGCGGCGGCGGCGACTGTGTACGAATCCTCAAATCCTGCTGCCGCCGTTGTGGACAGCGCGGGCATTGTGACCGCCGTGGCCGCCGGGGAGGCAACGCTCTCGGCGGAGGCGGGCGGTAAAAAGGTGTCCGTCACTGTCGCCGTGGCCGGGGCGGGCGCGCCGGCAGCCGCAGAGACGGGCATCATGCTGCGCAGCACGGCCGCCGTGCGCGCGGGCCGCTCGCTGACGCTACTGCCCGTGGCCGCATCGGGCGGCAGCGACGTGTACGGCGTATCCTGGCAGAGTTCGAAGCCGGATATTGCGCAGGTGGACGCCGCCGGTCGCGTGACCGGCCTAAAGGCGGGCAAAGCGGCTATAACTGCAAGCGTGGCGGGCACGGGATTAAAGGCCACGTGCGCCATTACGGTGACGGAAGCGGCGCCCGCGAAGCCCTTGGTCGGTATGTCGCTCAATGTCGCCTCGCTCGCCTTGGAAGAGGGGAAGGCGAGCACGCTAAAGCCGGTGCTCCAGCCTGCGGCGGCCACGCTGAAAGGCGTGACATGGCTCAGTTCCAATGCAGGCGTCGCCTCAGTCACGCAGAGCGGCAAGGTGACGGCGGCGGGCGCCGGGAGCGCCGAGGTAATCGCTGTAAGCGACGACGGCGGGCTTGTCGCCTCGTGTACCGTGGTAGTCACCGCAAAGCCCGTGAAAGTCAGCTCGGTGGCGCTTAATAAGACAACCGTGGCCATGGGCGTGGGCGGCGTGGAGACGCTGGTATACACAATAAATCCTGCAAACGCGCCAAATCAAGCCGTAACATGGCGCAGCAGCAATTCAAGCGTGGTCAAAGTGGAAAACGGGCGCCTGACAGCGCTGAAAAAAGGCACCGTGGTGATAACCGTGACCACTGTCGAGGGGAGCAAAAAAGCCACTTGCAGGTTCACGGTAAAGTAGCCGTGAGATTCATGCATCTTGCCGACCTGCATATCGGCAAGAGCGTCAACGGGATTTCAATGCTCGGCGAGCAAAAGCACGCGTTTGAGCAGGTGCTCGGATATATAAAAGCCGAGCGCCCGGGAGCCGTTATAATAGCCGGCGACGTGTACGACCGCGCCGTCCCCGGTGTGGAGGCGGTGCGGGCGTTCGACGATTTTTTGACAGGGCTCGCGCTCACGGGGACGGCTGTGCTGCTGATCCCCGGCAACCACGACAGCCCGGAGCGCATAAGCTACGCGAGCCGCCTGCTCGCGGACAGGGGGGTGTTCCTGTGCGGGGAGACGGGCGGCGCCGCGCGCAATGTGGAGATGGCGGACGAATACGGCACCGTAAACTTCTGTCTGCTGCCATATATAAGGCCGCTGATGCCGCGCGCGGCGGAGGACGGGCGGGAGACAGGCTACGGCGAGGCGCTCGCGGCCGCGCTGGACATGGCGGGCATAGACTTCGCAGCGCGCAACGTGCTGGTGTCGCACCAGTTCTACACGAGGGCGGGCGTAGCGCCGATGCGCTCGGAATCGGAGATGGATCCAATAGGCGGGCTTGATGCCATAGACGCCGGGCTCATAGAGAGATTCGACTACGCTGCGCTGGGGCACCTGCACGGCGCTCAGTGTGTCGGCAAGGAGCATATACGGTATGCCGGGTCTCCCGTGAAGTACTCCTTTTCAGAGTGGCGCCAGCAGAAATCCGTCACGCTCGTGGAACTCGCCGAAAAGGGGAGCCTGTCTGTGGCGGCGCTCCCTCTGGTCCCGCTGCGCGATATGCGCGAGATAAGGGGGACGCTTGAGTCGCTATTGGGAGAGTCGTCGCCGCCGGCGCGCGGAGACGACTATCTCCGCGTCGTCCTGACGGACGAGGAGGAGTTGGTGGATCCTATGGGCAAGCTCCGCAGCGCCTATCCGAATATTATGAGTCTCGGCTTTGATAACACGAGGACAAGCATTGATATAAGCGCCGCCTCAGCCGGCGCCGAGGCCGTGGAAAAACTGTCGCCGTACGACCTGTTCAGCGAATTCTTTTTGGAAGCGCAGGGCGCGGCCATGAGCGCGGAACAATCCGGGATCGTGCGCGAGCTCCTGGAGGAGGCGGGAAGAGGGCTATGAGGCCCCAAAAATTGACGATGAGCGCCTTTGGGCCATATGCCGGGGTGCAGGAGATAGACTTCACGCGTCTCGGCGCGAGCGGGCTGTATCTAATTGCGGGCGAGACGGGGGCGGGCAAGACCACCATATTCGATGCCATATCGTTTGCCCTGTTCGGCAAGGCGAGCGGCGGAGGGCGCGACGACTATTCAATGCTGCGCTCCGACTTCGCGGAGGCCAAAGCCAGGACGTATGTGGAGCTTGATTTTGTGTCCGGCGACAATCGCTACAGCGTCAGGCGATCCATAAGGGCATCGGGACAGGATGCGGCCTTGGCGCTGCCCGACGGCACGACGATAGGCGGGGATCGCAATGTCAGGCAGAAAATTGCCGAGATAGTCGGGCTCGACCGCGAGCAATTCGCGCAGATCGTGATGATAGCGCAAAATGACTTTCTCAGGTTCCTGCACAGCGGGACGGACGATAGGCTGCGTATATTGCGCCGGATTTTCGGTACAGGGGGACTGCGGCAATTTCAAGAGCTGCTGAAAGCGCGCGCGAAGCGCGAGGGCGAGAGCAGGGAACTGATAGTCCGAGATTTCAGCCGGTATGGGCTGGATATCTACAGGCGCGAGGAGCAGTTTGCCGAGTGGGAGGCGCAGATAGGATCCGACAGGGCGCGGCTGGCGGAAATAGATGGCAGGCTCGCCGAATGCGACCGGGCAAAGCAGGAACTGGCAGCCGCGCTGGCTATCGCTGAAGAGACGGGCCGGAGGTTTGCGGCCCTCGCGGCGTCGCTGGCCGCCCGGGAGGCGCATGCCGCGAGGGCGGGGGAAATCGGCGCTGTCAGGCTGCGGGCGCAGCGCGGCGCGCGCGCACTGCGCAATGTCAAGCCGCTTGCGGACGCCGCCGCGCGGGCCCTGGCGGATCATAAAGCCGCCAGGGCGGATTTCATTGCCGCGCGAGAGGGCGAGTTGGCCGCGCTGGCCGAATTGAAGCGGGCGGAGGGCGAGATTGGAGCGCTGCCGCCGCTTGCCGGGGCACGCTCCGCGTTCGAGGGCGCCTTAAAAGAGTGGGAGTCTATAAGCGACAGGCTAAGACAGACGGACGCCCTGCGGGCGGGACGCTATGAGATAGAGCGAAAACGGGCGGAACTAGCTGCCGCCCGCAAAGAATTTGAGGAAGCAAACTCGAACTATATCGCAGCTGACGGCAGGCACAGGGCGCTGGAAGAGGCGTTTCTACGCAACCAGGCGGGAATACTGGCCGGAGGGCTCGCGGACGGCGCGCCCTGCCCCGTGTGCGGATCGACGGAACACCCCGCCCCCGCGACACGGCCGGGGGAAGACGTTTCTGAGGCAAAGCTTAAAAAGGCAAAGGATGCCAAGGAGACGGCCGCTTCGAGACGCGAGAGCATATCCGCGTGGTGCGGCTCGCGGCAGGCCGAGATAGACACGCTCATTGGCAGGTTCGTCAGCGATTTTAGGCAATTAGAGCCGGGGGCCGGCTGGGAGACGTCGGAAGCAAGGCTTGCCGCGCTGATCTCCGAGACACAAGACATGGCGCGGCGCCTGTCTGCGAAAAAAGAGGCCTGCAAAGCTGCCCTGGAAAAACTCGCGGGGGACTGGGATGCCGCGACAACAAGGGAGAACAACGCCGGCGCTGCGGTGAAGTCGGCGGGTACGCTCGTGTCCGAGCGCGGCGCAAACGAGCGCAAACAGATGGACCTGAGCGCCGGCGCGAAGTCCGAATACGAGGGCGCGCTGCGTGCCAACGGTTTTTCGGGCGAGCGAGAATACGCCGACGCACTCGTGACGGATGCTGAATTGGCAAAATTGGAAAATACGGTGGCCGAGTACGAAAAAAACGGGGAGCAGCTGACGCGCGATATAGGGCGCCTGGAGAGCGAGACCGCGGGCAAGGGGAGGCCGGACCTGGAGGGGCTGAAAGCTCGGGCACAGGCTGTTAACGCTGAGTCGTCCGCGCTGCACGAGAGGCGAGACGAGGTAAAAACACGTTTGAGCAAGACGGAGGGCGCGCTGGACGTGCTCCGCCGCGCCGCCGCCGATTTTGAGCGCGCCGAAAAAGGGTACGCAGCCGTGAAGCAATTGGCGGAGACGGCCAACGGCAGGCTGGACTTTGAGACATACGCGCAGGCGGCGTATTTCGAGCGCGTCCTCTTGGCCGCGAACCAGAGGCTGGGGCTCATGAGTCAGGGCCGGTACGCCTTGCTGCGGAAGGCCGGGAGCGACGATGGGCGCAAAAAGTCCGGCCTGGAGATAGAGGTGCTCGACGCCTACACCGGCAAGGCCCGTTCGGCTAACAGCCTGTCCGGAGGGGAATCGTTCATGGCCTCGCTATCTCTCGCGCTCGGGCTGTCCGATGTCGTGCAGCACAGCGCGGGCGGTATACGCTTGGAGGCGATGTTCATAGACGAGGGATTTGGCTCGCTCGACGCGGACGTGTTGGAGCTGGCTGTCAGGACGCTCTCCGAGCTGGCGGGCGACAACAGGATCGTCGGCATAATCTCCCATGTCGCGCAATTGCGCGAGCGGATCGACAGGCAGGTACAGGTGGACAAGACGCCCGCCGGCAGCACGGTCAGGGTGCGCACGAATTAGAGCCCGTCGGCAAAAGCGCCTTTTGGGGTGTGGCCTCGGCCAAAGCGGTGCAATAGGGCCTCCGCAATGCGCCGGCTGGCGAACCCGTCCCCGTACGGGTTGCTCGCACGGCTCATTTTTTCGTACTCGTCCCGGTCTTCAAGGAGCAGCTTTACCGCGCCGTATATTGTCTCCGTGTCGGAGCCGGTCAGTTTAAGTGTGCCTGCCTCCACGCCCTCGGGGCGCTCCGTGGAGTCGCGCACGACCAGCACGGGTTTGCCGAGGGAGGGCGCCTCTTCCTGTATGCCCCCGCTGTCGGTCAGTATAATATATGACTTATTCATAAAATTATGGAAGTCACCCACGTCCAGCGGGTCGATGAGCAGAACTCTATTTGTGTCGCCGAACACGTCGCGCGCTATTTGTCGGATCGCCGGGTTGAGATGGACGGGGTATACGGCTTTCACATCGTCGAAATCCTCCACTATCCGCCGTATGGCGTTGAATATGCGGTACATCGGCTCGCCCAGGTTTTCCCTGCGGTGTGCCGTCAGCAGCAAAATGCGGTATCCCTCGCACTCGCGGAGCGCCGGGTGGTCGTATCCGTCCTTTACGGTCAGCCGCAGGGCGTCTATGACCGTGTTGCCGGTGACAAAGATATCCTCCGGCGCGCGCCCCTCGCGCAGCAAGTTGTCTCTGCCCAGCGCCGTGGGTGCGAAGAGCATGTCCGCTATGCGGTCGGTCATCTGGCGGTACATCTCCTCGGGGAACGGCGAGTATTTGTTCATAGTGCGCAGCCCCGCCTCCACGTGTCCCACGGGTACCTGCCGGTAGTAGGCGGCCAGCGCGCACGCGAACGTGGTCGCCGTATCGCCGTGCACGAGGACAATGCCGGGTCCCAGCCGGCCTATTACGCCTTCCATGCCGCGCAGGGCTGCGGAGGTTATGTCCGTGAGCGACTGGCGCGGGCGCATTATGTCCAAATCGATATCCGGCTTTATGCCAAACGCGCCTAGCGCCTGGTCGAGCATCTGTCTGTGCTGCGCAGTAACGCAGACCGTGCAGTTGAATTCCTCGCGCGCCCTCAGTTCCAGCACGAGCGGCGCCATTTTTATGGCTTCGGGTCTAGTCCCAAAAGAAACAAGAACGTCGATCATATGCCGTGTATCTCTCCTTCCACTACAGACCCACCACCGTGACGGTCTTATCGCCGGCAGCCTCTTTCTCAATATAAATCTTTTCGTCCCAGCTCGCGCTCCCGCTGCGGTCGAATATGGCAAGCCAGCCCTCCGCCGCGCCGTACACGTCCATGTACCGCAGCGTCTGCTCTATGCCTAGAGCGCGGGTGCGCTCGTCGCGCAGCTGGCGCAGGAACGTTATCAGCGTACCCTCGCTAAGGCAGTCGGCCTCGTCGAACAGGACGACAAGCGGTCTGTCAAGCTGTCTGCCAAATAGCGAGAGTTCTTTGTTTAGCACATTCGTGTAATCCGCGTAATCGGCATCCGCTGCGAAACCGCCTTTGCTCGGAATATCGGACATATCAACTGCGTACTTTATTTTTTTCACTATGCTCGGTATGCTGTCTTTCGGGTCGATTATGCCCTGCGCTATCTCCAAGGAGCAGTACAGGGCATAATACCCGCAAGAGGCGTTCAGCCGTCTCGTCAAGTCCCGCAGATACGTGGTCTTCCCGCTCTGGCGCGCGGCGTGTATGACAAAATACTGTGTTCTGTCGATAAGCCTCTCCACGCCGCTAAGGCGCGATGCCGCCTCTATCATGTAGTGCTCCGCCTTGTTGCATGGCCTCGCTATGTTAAAATACCTCATATCCCGCACCTCCGCGCCGATATTAATGCGTACAACGCACACATTATACCCCCCGCGCTCCTTAAAAGCAACGCGAGCGGCGCGGCAATGCGGCAAAAATACCCAAAAGGTAAGATGACAAAGTAAATGCAAGTCGCCCAAGACAGATGGATTGCATTTAGTCTGACAGGTGGCATGGTTGCGTTAAGTCATGCAACATACCCCGGCATAACCCCTTGGTTACGCAATACTTCAGATAGGCGGGCGCGTCAAGGGCGCGCAAGCGTTCATCTTTGGTTGCATTTTGTCCTACAACATTGCATTCACTTTGACCGCCCACCAAAAAGGGGTTGACATTCGCAAAACGGAATGGTAAATTTATCGGTAATGGTCGATGATATGAAAAGATGCCACATGGAGACAGATATGTCCGCTTGCGGCGCGGGATTGCAGAATTGCAGGTTGAGAGCAATCTGAAATATCTATTATTGCTAAATGCAATTACTGTATTGACTGTAATGCAAGGTAATAGAGGAAACGGAGGTGATGTATGGATTCGATTAGTCCTAATGGAAGCCCGCTAAAGACATGCCCTCAAACGGTATTGTCGTTCACAAAAAACACAAGTACTTTGGTGTATTGCAATCATCCGGAGCAATTGTATTCAACCGCCTTTGGCGACTCGAACCTAGGGAACCATTTCTTGAATCAGGTCAGCGTAACCACCTCAACCGCAATGGTGTACGCATCCTACCAAGTCCAGGGAACGGCGGGCAAGTTTGGCATACAGATATTCAACCCGACAACATCGACCGCGACGATAACGCGGAGGAATTACGGCTTTAGCACAGGCACGGGTGTTTGGGATACCATGCCGAGGGACGTATGGGTGCAATATTTTGCGAATGCCGGCGGAAACCAATACCAAATACCGCCAAATGGGAACGTATGGATAATGGAGCAATCGTTTGGCGCAAATGACATTTTTAATGCAGTTCAGCGGTTTGAAATGACGGGAGCACCGAGTGTGATTGTGACTGTTTACGCATATTCAAATAAAAACAATCTCAACGGCACGGCGACAGCATGTCCGCAGGGGGCGGCCACCCAATGTTCTGGATATGGCAGCAGCAATTACATATCTGCAAATGTCACCATAAAAGCAAGCGACCTAAATGCGGTGACCGGCACATATCCAAATCCTAAGAGCAAACGATTTACTCTTATTAAATGGTATCCAACTAATTCGAAGCCGATGATTGAAAGTAACACGAATGAAATTGTAGGCATAACATCGGTACAAGGCCCAGCTGTTTCAATAGATTCACTCGGTAATTGGGGCGTACAATATTACTT
>JAITEC010000024.1 GCA_031282225.1 Oscillospiraceae bacterium
CCTCGTTTAAGTCGGATATTTCGCGGAAATGCGCACCTTTGTCACTTAGGCGCCGCAGGATGTAGCGCGGCGCGCGCAGTTCGGGCGGAGATATGAGGTAATACGTCACCGCTTCGAACTTCAGCAGAGCCAGCAGCAGGGAGTGAACCGTGCGCCCGTAGCGCAGGTCCCCGCACACGCCGATAGCCATATTGCCTATGCCACCGCGCAGGCGCGCGATCGTGGCAAGGTCTGCCAGCGTCTGCGTGGGGTGGTGGTGCCCGCCGTCACCCGCGTTGACAAGCGGTATCTCGGAGTACAGCGACGCAGCCAGCGCGGCACCCTCAAGGGGGCTTCGGAGCACAATCGCGTCGGCGTATGAGCCCGCTATCCTCACCGTGTCGGCCAGCGTCTCCCCCTTTGAAGCGGACGTGGCATTTGGTTCCGCAAATCCGAAAACGCTCCCCCCGAGCCGCAACATGGCCGATTGAAACGAGAAATTCGTGCGTGTGCTCGGTTCATAGAAGAGCGTCGCCAGCACCTTGCCCGCGCATGCGCCGATGAAGTCGCCCGGGCGTTCCATTATGTCGCAGCACAGTGAGTACAGCTCGTCCCACAATTCCAGCGACACGTCTTCAATGCTTATCAGATTACGCATATTGCGACCTCTTGCCGAGGCGCCGCGCACTGTCTCAGAGCGACGCGAGCGCCTCTTTATAGATGTTTTTCGGCTGAGCGCCTACTATCCGTTTTGTCTCCGCGCCGTTTTTGAATATTATGACAGTCGGAATGCTCATCACCCCGTATCGCGCCGCGACAGAACCGCACGCGTCCACGTCCACACCAGCGAAGCCCACCTCGTCGCCGTACTCGCCGGATAGCTCTTCGATAATAGGCGCTACCAACCTGCACGGGCGGCACCAGTCCGCCCAGAAATCCACGAGCACCGCGCCCGACAGTATGGCTTTGTCAAATGTCCCCTCCGTCAGCTGTGATATTGCCATAGTATAAACCCTCCTTTCGCATTGCAAGCCTCCGCCGCCACGGCGCTCCGGAATTGTCTGCGCTGCCCGATTATTGCCGCGATCCGTCTACCCAGCCCGCCGCGGAAAGCGCGGCTACCTGCCCCTGCCCCGCGGCTTTCGAAATCTGGTACGGCACGCCCGCGCAGTCGCCCGCCGCGTACAAGCCCGGTATATTCGTGCGCATGTCGCCGTCTACTTTGATATGCCCCTCGTACAGCTCTATGCCTACCGCCAGCGACGCGGGCGCCACGGTATGCCGGAAAATAAACACGCCCTCGCACGGTATGTCCGCCCCGTCCGCTGTGACCGATTCGACCGACTCCCTGCCGTTTACGGCTATATCGCGCGAGGCGAGCCTGATCACCTGGCAGCCTATCGACTCGAGATATAGAGCCTCGCTCTCAGCGTCGCCCGCGCGCATGACCGCGCAGACGCGCTTCCCCCTGAAAAAACGCCCGTCGCACGTGGCGCAATACGACACGCCGCGCCCCAGCAGCTCAAGTTCGCCTTGAAATACCGCCGGCTGCTCTACACCCACGGCGAGTATCACCGCGCGCGCGTGGCTCACGTCCGCCGCGTGGCTCACGCCTATGGCGTCCCGTGTCGGCAGAACCGAAGAGACCCGGCTGCGAATATGCTCGGCACCCATGCCAGCCGCGTGCCCATACAGCCTGTCCAACAGCGCGGCGCCGGTTATGTCGGCAAATCCCGGGTAGTTGCGCACGGAACCCGCCCTATACAGCCCGCTACCGGAGGCGTCGTTTGATATGACGGCCACGCTCTTACCGCGCTGGCGTGCCGTTATGGCGGCTGAAAGGCCGGCTGGCCCGCCGCCGACGACGATAATATCGTACATCCGCTCCCTCCCCTCGTCAATGTCGTGCGCAAGCCGGACACCGACTTTTGACCATTGCGGCAATTCTACATCCGGCGGCAAGATATGTCAAGTTCACGTTTTGCCCGCTGTTACCGTTTGTCCCGCCGAGCCGTGCCCCCACGCCGGTTCCCTAAGCGACATCAGCAGCAGCCGGTCTATGGCCTCGGATACCTCGCGTTTCTTCTCCATGACCCAATCCGCGTCGATCTCAATGCCCATAGCGCTGCAAAACGAGTAGTAGAGGTCGAGCCATTTGTACGCGTATTCCCCTTCGTCGAGATATTGTACGCGTATCAAGGGTTCTGGGATCGGGAGCCCTTGGGCGTACAGGCCGACATATGAGCGCCACGCCGCCCTCAGCCCGCCGTTGTTTGTGTCAAACGGCACAAATATCATCCTATACTGTTCCCTCATAGACAGGCATTCATACGATTCGACTTCCGACAGCAGCCCCAGCGGCTCTGTCAGGTCCCCTTTATATATATAGTTTATGGCGCGGCTGTCCATGCATGCCTTCAGTCTCTGGCGCAGGGTCCCGAGAGGGAGCGTCAACACATATTGCTCTATGGGGAGGTAGTACGCGTACCGCAGTTCCGGCAGTCCGGCTTTTAATTTGCTGCCTATCTGCCACTGCGGGGAACACGACGCGACATACCCGACGTCGTAGATATTCTTCCTCCCGGCCCTCCCCGCTATCTGCTTGATCTCGCTAGCGGTCAGCTGTCTCCGCTCGATTCCGTTGTATTTTTCCGCCTGAGTGAACACTACGCGCTTTACCGGAAGGTTGAGCCCCATGCCTATCGCATCCGTCGCAACGATGACGCTGCTGTCCCCGCTTGTAAACCTGTGTATCTGCATGCGCCTGTTCTCAGGCGGAAGCGCGCCGTATATCACGCTCGTCTTGATGCCTCGGGCGACGAGCGTGTCGGCCATTTGAAGTACGCGGCGCCGCGAGAAAGCTATGATGGCGTCGCCGGGAAGCACGTGCTCGGGAAACGAATAACGCCCGTTTTCAAACACGAGCGGCGTTTCGCGCTTATGCTGCTCGATTGTGTATGTATCGCCGCAGTCCTCAACGAGTTTCTTTAGCAATGGGACGGCGTTATTCGAGCAGCATATAATCAGCTTCCTTGCCCTTACGCCGAGTATCGCCTTTGTCCACGAGCTCCCGCGCTGTGGATCGGCCATCAGCTGCGCCTCGTCTATCAGGGCGGTCTCGTATTCGCGATCGAAATGCAGCATCTCAATCGTGGACGAGACGTGCATTGCGCCGTCTACCCTCAGTTTTTCTTCGCCCGTCATCAGGTCGCACGGGACTCCGCTGTTGTTGAGCGTTTGGTATATCTCCAGCGCAAGCAGCCGCAGCGGTGCCAGGTATATTCCTGTCCGTGCCTTCATAAGGGAGCGCAGGGCGCTGTATGTCTTACCGGTATTTGTATCGCCGCAGTGAATAACTACGTCTCGTTTCATCATGCGCGTTTGCGGGAATTCATCTTTAGGATGGTCTGGCAGCAGGGAGCGCACGAGTTCGTCGGTAATTTGCTTGACCGTCACGGTTGATAGCAACCATCCGCCGCTGTGCGCGATTTTAGTGGCTCCCCCGTAC
>JAITEC010000038.1 GCA_031282225.1 Oscillospiraceae bacterium
CCGGGCGCGCGCCTTGAGATCATCCGCTCGCTGACGGGCGGACGCGGGCCGGAGCTCGCCGTAGAGTGCTCGGGATACCCCCCGGCGTTCGCCGAGGGCGTGGATATGCTCGCGAAGGGCGGGCGATACCTGGTTCTGGGGCAGACGTCCCCGTCGGAGATCACGTTCAATCCAGCCGCCGTCTTGCAGCGCAACCTCCAGATAATCGGCTCGGGCGGCGCCATCATATCGCACTTCTACAAGGCGCTGGAATTCATCCGGTCGCGTCGCGGCAGATACCCGTTTGCGGATATCGTATCGAAAAAGTACGCGCTCGAGGATGTCAACGACGCGCTGCGCGATATGCTCTCGGGCACGGAGATCAAGCCGGCGATCGATAACAGGAACAGATAAAAGATAGCATATAACTGCAATCGGGCAAGGGACAAGTTGTTCTTTGCCCGATTTTGCTTGGATTTGACATTTGCGCGAATACAAATTTGACATTACGCGAGTAAAGTGAGGAAGGCAATGTAAAATAATTAAAAACTTGGAGGAAAAAAGTTTGAAAAAGGCAATTGTGGCGATTGTGGCGCTCTTGTGCGCCGGCGCGCTTGTCGCGTGTTCCGGCGGAGGGCAGGATCCGAGTTCTACCGGGAGTCCTGGCGCCCCGGCGGATACGGCCCCCATAGATACAACACAGGGAGCCGAAAACACGCCGGAGGCCGGGGACGGCCCGACGGCGGAAAACACGCCCGAGACAATGTCGGGGAAGATAGTAGTAAACTCCCGCGAAGACGGCTCCGGGACACGAGGTGCATTTGTGGAGCTGTTCGAGGTCGTCGACGGAGACAAAAACGACATAACCGCGGATTCGGCGGAGATAACTAACAGCACCGCTGTCATGATGACATCGGTCGCCGGCGACAAAAATGCCATCGGCTATGTGTCTCTCGGCTCGCTGGGCGACACGGTAAAAGCCGTCGCGATCGACGGCGTGGAAGCGACTACGGCAAACGTCGCCAGCGGCACATATAAAGTGGCACGCCCGTTTTTCATCGCGACTGTAGGTGAACCGAGCGCGCAGGCGCGCGACTTCATTGACTTCATAATGAGCTCCGTGGGACAGGACGTTATAGAGGCCAACGGGTACATACGCGTTGACGACACGGGCCCGTATGCGGGCGGCGGTACCTCTGGCAAGGTCGTTGTGGCCGGCTCGTCGTCCGTGACGCCTGTCATGGAAAAGCTCAAAGAGGCGTACCTGGCGGTAAACCCCGCAGCGGAAATAGAGATACAGATGAGCGACTCCACAACGGGCATGAATTCTGTCATCGACGGGATATGCGACATCTGCATGGCTTCCCGCGACATCAAAGACAGCGAGGCCGAAAAGGGCGCCGAGGGCACGAGGATAGCCATAGACGGCATAGCCGTCATCGTCAACCGCGAAAACCCGATAAGCGGGCTCGCGAAGGAGCAGGTGCGCGCCATATACACCGGGGAAATCACGGACTGGACACAACTGGGTGGTTAAGGGGCGTTGAAAGACAAGGTTATGCGTGCCGTTTTTCTCGCGGCGGCATGCGTTTGCATTGTGTGCGTGGCGCTAATATGTGTGTTCCTTTTTGTAAACGGCATCCCGGCGATAGGCGAGATCGGCGCGCTCAGGTTCTTTCTGGGGACGCGCTGGAAGCCGGGGCAGGGGCTGTATGGCATTGCGCCAATGATTCTGGGCAGCGTATATGTCACAGCGGGCGCCGTCGCGCTCGGAGTGCCAACAGGCGTCCTCACCGGCATATTTATGGCCAGGTTCTGCCCGGCCCGGCTGCACAGGCTGCTCGGCCCGGCGGTTTCGCTGCTGGCGGGAATTCCATCTGTAATATACGGCTTTTTCGGGATTACCGTTCTCGTGCCGGCGGTACGCGGCCTCTTTGGCGGTAGCGGCAAGAGTATTTTAACGGCATCCGTTATACTGGCGCTGATGATATTGCCCACGATAATAAGCGTATCGGAGGCATCCATACGCGCCGTGCCCGTGCATTATTACGAGGGTTCGCTGGCGCTGGGCGCCACGCACGAGCGCTCTGTGTTCTCTGCCGTCGTGCCGGACGCGCGCTCGGGCATAACTGCGGGCGTCGTGCTCGGCATCGGCCGCGCCGTGGGAGAGACAATGGCCGTGGTAATGGTGGCGGGCAACCAGCCAATTATACCGAGGGGGATCTTGGAGGGCGTCAGGACGCTCACGGCAAACATCGTAATAGACATGGGGTATGCAACAGACCTGCACCGCCGCGCGCTCATAGCCACGGCGGTCGTCCTGTTTGTGTTTATATTGGCAATTAACCTGCTCGTCTCGCCAGGGAGCAGGCCGGCGGCGAAATGAAGGCGCGCTCTGCAGCGCTGCGAGCCGCAGTGTACGCGGCGGCGGCAATCACGGCTCTCACCATTGTTTTCCTCGTAGGCTATATCGTCGTCAAGGGCGCGCCGCACCTGGAGCCAGAACTCTTCGCTCCCAAGTACACAACCGACAACCTGTCCATGCTTCCCGCCATAATTAACACGGCCTTGATGACCGTATCCGCGCTGCTCATTTCAGGCCCCGTGGGGGTGTTCGCGGCGGTCTACCTCGTGGAATACGCCAGCCGCAGCAGCCGCTTGGCACGCGGCGTCCGTCTCGCGGCCGAGACGCTGTCGGGCATTCCCTCGGTTGTATACGGCCTGTTCGGAAGGCTGCTGTTCGTAGCGATGTGGGGCCTGTCCCTTATATCGGGCGCGTTTACTCTGGCCATAATGACTTTGCCTCTGATTATGCGCACGGCGCAGGAGGCACTATTGTCCGTGCCTGACACATACCGCGAGGGTAGCTTTGGGTTGGGCGCAGGCAAATTGCGGACGGTGTTCGCGATAACCCTTCCCGCAGCGGCGCCTGGCATTCTCGCCGGCTTCATCCTGTCCGTCGGGCGCATCGTAGGCGAGACGGCAGCCCTTATATACACTGCCGGCACTGTCGCCGAGATGCCAAAAAACGCGTTCTCGTCCGTGCGCACGCTCTCGGTCCATATGTACGTCCTCTCCAACGAGGCCTTGTACGTCAACCAGTCATACGCGACCGCGCTTGTTCTCATGGTATTGGTCATATTTATAAACGCCGGCTCGAACGCGATAGCAAAAAAACTGACAATTCATAGTTTATAATTCACAATTCGCGCGGCTCATCCGGCCGCGCATGGAGGGGACACATGGGCGCTGAAATAGAAATATCGAATCTTTCGGTCTATTATGGCGCAGTCCGGGCGCTTACGGACGTGAGCCTAAATATTCCCGAGCACGGGATCACGGCGTTTATCGGGCCGTCGGGTTGCGGGAAGTCCACGCTGCTCAAGACCATAAACCGCATGAACGATCTCGTCGAGGGATTCAGGGCGGAAGGAGGTGTCACAGTGGGCGGGCGCGACGTCTACGGCGGCATCGACGTGACGCAGCTGCGCAAGCGCGTGGGCATGGTGTTCCAAAAGCCCAACCCCTTTCCTATGAGCATCTTCGACAATGTCGCCTACGGGCCGCGCACACACGGCGTGCGCGCGCGCGCCAAACTGGAAGCCGCAGTGGAGAAATCACTGCGGGACGCCGCCATATGGGACGAGGTGAAAGACAGGCTCCGGCGCAGCGCCCTGTCGCTCTCCGGCGGGCAGCAGCAGCGCCTGTGCATAGCGCGCGCGCTCGCCGTGGGTCCTCAGGCGCTGCTGCTCGACGAGCCCACGAGCGCGCTGGATCCCATCTCAACTTCCAAGATAGAGGATCTTGTCACGCAGCTAAAGGCGGAGTATACAATAGTCATTGTCACCCACAATATGCAGCAGGCGGCGCGCATATCCGACCGCACCGCGTTTTTCCTGCTGGGCGAGCTCATAGAGCACGGCGCCACGGAGGAGCTTTTCTCTATGCCGTCGCAGAAGAAGACCGAGGACTATATTACAGGGAGGTTCGGATGATGGTGCGGGAAGGATACAGGCAGCGGCTTGAAGAACTGCACACGGAACTCATACGCATGGGCGCGCTGTGCGAGGAGGCCATCTCGCGCGCCGTTGACGGCCTGTTCTCCGGCGCGCCCGGTCTGCGCGAGCATGTGAGCCAGCTTGAGCGCGATATCGACCTCAAAGAGCGCGAGATAGAGTCCATGTGCGTGCGCCTGCTCATACGCGAGCAGCCCGTAGCCGGCGATTTGCGCCGCATAACCGCCGCCCAGCGCATGATTGGCGACATGGAGCGCATAGGCGACCAGGCGCTCGACATCGCCGAACTGTCCGTGCGCGTCTCCGGCGCCGCCGCCGCGCGCGACGGTCACATAGCGGACATGGCAAAGGCCGCCTCTAAGATGCTCACCGACAGCGTAGACTCGTTTGTCGGCGGGGACATAGATGCCGCCCGCGCCGTCATCGCTTACGACGACATTGTGGACGGCCTTTTCTCAGAAATAAGGGACGAGCTGACAGACCAAATCTCCGCCAACTCCGCCGGCGCCGCCCGCTGCCTCGACCTGCTCATGATAATAAAGTACCTGGAGCGCATAGGCGACCACGCCTCCAATATAGCCGAGTGGGTCATCTACTCAATAACGGGTGCCCGGGACGGGTGAGGGAGTAGCCCACTCCACGCGTAGTGCGAATAGCGGTATTTTCACTTACCAGTTTCAATTTTTTCCGCAGCGCCGATATATGTTTCTCCAAGCAATTGTCCTCCGCCGCAGCACTACACCATACTTTCCTTATTAAGGAATCCTTCGATACAGTATCGTCATGGTTTGAAATTAATACTTCTAGAATTTTTGCTTCTTTCTGTGTAAGTATTGCAACATGTTTTTCGCCACTTAGCTCCATCGTATACAGATTTAGTTGAACATCGTTATATACAAGCGCGCTTCTCAAGTCCAACTCTGTAACACGGCGTGTTAATGCACGAACCCGCGCCAACAACTCGTTTATATCGAAAGGCTTTGTGAGATAGTCGTCCGCACCAGCATTAAACCCCAGCAACTTGTCGCTAACCTCACATTTTGCAGTCAGCAGAATTACAGGCGTGTATATACCGCTGTCCCTGATTTCATTTAATAAAGTAATGCCATCTTTTTTCGGGAGATTTAT
>JAITEC010000052.1 GCA_031282225.1 Oscillospiraceae bacterium
GGACTGAATCCCCGGAAAATGCGAAATTTAACAATTTTTGCTCCGTCGCACGGGGCGCACTCCTACGCAAAAATTCATTTCGCCGTCGGCGAAAAGGACGAAAGTGCACAAACGGCTGCGAACGAATTTATTCGCGCGTTTGCGCTGGCTGCGCCACTACAAACGAGTTGCGGGGGCTTGATTCGCGCGGCGGGCGGCAACGAATCCGGCGGGAGAGCCTGATGAGGTCCTCAGCGAGGCGCCTTCCGCCGCAAGGCGGCTTATCTCGCGCAGGGCGGCTGCGCTTATCACCTCGCCGCTCACTATTATGGGCGTGCCCGGGGGATATGCCCAGACGTGCTCAAGCGCCGTGGCGCCCTCCGCCTCCGCCAGCGGGACAAGCCCGCCTGTGGGCGGCGGCGCGGGCGGGGAGGGCGGATGGGACGGGGTTTTGCCGCATCTGAGGACGCCGGGGCTCCGGTCTATCGATATGAGCGCGTCGGCGAGCGCATCGAAGCGCTCGCGGCTGTCGCATACCGTCGCCACCGCCACGACATAGTCCGACGCGGACATCTCCGTCTCGATGCCGTGCCCTGAGCGCAAGGCCTCGGCCAGCGCGGCGCCGCTCGCCCCAACCCCCCGCGTGCACACCACGATTTTTCCGGGATCGTAGCCGTAAAAACCGCTGCGCGAGTCCAAGCCGCCGCCGCGGCATACTATCCGCAGCGACCGCAAGCCCGCCACGCGCGCGTCGAAATGCCGCAGGTTGCCCTCAAGGGCGCCAAACAGCTCGTCGCGCCGCGTGTCCAGCAGCGCCAGGCACTCGTCGATAGAGGCCAGGAGCACGTATGACGGGCTGCTAGTCTGGAACACGGCAAGCTCCCGCGCTATGTCGCCGGGCCGCGAGAGCGGGCCGCTGGCGAGAGCCAGGGCACATTGCGTCAGCGCGGGCAGGGTCTTGTGCAAGCTCGTCACGACAACGTCCGCACCCTCGCGTATGGCGCTTTTCGGGAAAAAATCCGAAAAGCCCAAGTGCGCTCCGTGCGCGCAGTCCACGAGAAGCGGCACGCCGCGGCTGCGCGTGATCCCCGAAATGGCGCGCACGTCGCTGACAACGCCCTCATATGTCGGCGACGTTATTATTACGAGCGCGCAGCCCGGCGCTTTTGAAATCGCCTCATCAACCTCGCCTGGATCCACGCAACACGATATGCCAAAGCGGGCATCGGTACGCGGCGCCATGACAACGGGGCGCAGCCCGTTCATCTCCACGGCGGAATACACGGACATATGGCAGTTGCGCGCCATGACTACGCAGTCCCCGCGCGACGTGAGCGCCCGCACGGCCGCGAGCAGGCCCCCGGTGCTGCCGTTCACGAGCGGAAAGGCGCGCTCGCTCCCGTACAGCGCCGCCGCGCGCTCCGCCACGGAGCGCAGTACGCCGCGCATATCGTGCAAATTGTCAAAACCCGGCAGCTCGGTTATGTCTATGCCGTACGGCAGGTGCGCGCCCAGCAGCCCGACATTGCGCTTGTGCCCCGGGACGTGCATGGGCACGGCACCGCTCTCGGAGTACATGCGCAGTTTTTCATACAACCCCACGTTATCGCCCACAGGCTAAACCCCGCCCCCCAAATAATCGCTTGCAAAAAGTGAATTAAAAATGATATAATAAATGATACAATAAAAAAATCCGAAACACAAATGCCGGATTAATTTTTTATGGGAGCGGTTTTTTTGAGGGATATCTCATGCGGCGAGATAACCGCCGCAGTGGAGCGGCTATGCGTCACGGCTGCAACGGTTTTGCCGCCCGCGCTGGGCATACTGCTCGAGTGCGCGTGGGAAGCGGAGTCGTCGCCCGCCGGCGCGTCCGCGCTCGGCGATGTTGTCGCCAACTTCAAGTACGCGGCCGAGAGCGGGCTTCCCATATGCCAGGATACGGGCATGGCCGTGGTTTTCGCGGATATAGGCCAGGACGTCCACATAACCGGCGGCCTGTTTGAGGACGCTGTGAACGAAGGCGTCAGGCGCGGGTACCGCAACGGCCTTTTGCGCAGTTCCGTCGTCGGCGACCCGCTGCGCAGGGAAAACACTGGCGACAACACGCCCGCAGTATTGCACGTGCGCGTGGTCGGCGGCGGACACATAGCGCTCAGCGTGGCGCCAAAAGGCTTTGGCAGTGAAAACATGAGCGCCATGCGCATGTTCCTTCCTACGGATGGGTTGGACGATGTCGAAGATTTTGTGATTGGTACGGTGCGCGCCGCCGGCGCCAACCCGTGCCCCCCAACGGTGGTCGGCATAGGCCTGGGAGGCACTGTAGAAATGGCGGCGCTGCTAGCCAAGCGCGCGCTCTCGCGCCCTGCCGACAGGCGCAGCGCCGACACGTATTACGCGTACGCCGAGCGGAAGATTTTGCGCAGGATCAACGCGCTGGGCATAGGCCCGCAGGGGTTCGGGGGGGACTTCACGTCCGTAGCCGTGAACATAGAGACATACCCCACCCACATCGCGGGGCTGCCGTGTGTTGTCAATATAGGGTGCCACGCCACGCGCCACGCGGCGTGCACGATATAATATTAAGTAGTAAAACGAAAGGCATGGTCGTATAAATGAAATTTACAATCACCGAGAAAAAAGTGCAGGTATCCGACGAGATGCGCGGATACGCCGAGAAAAAAATCGGCAAGCTCGACCGCTTCTTCAGGAAAGAGTCTGAGGCGGCCATAGTGTTCACCGTGGAGCGCGGGCGGTATATCGCCGAGGTCACGCTCAACAACAACGGCATATACTACCGCGTCAGCGAGTCCACAAGCGACATGCACGCAACAATAGACTCTGCCGTGGCGGCGATCGAGCGCCAGATACGCAAGCACAAGACGCGCCTGGACAAGCGCTTGCGGGCGGGCGCGTTCACGCGAGATGTCATACCCGCCGTGAGCTTCGCGCAGGAGGACGACGAGACCGAGTTCAATATTATAAGGACAAAATCCTTCCCGCTCAAGCCGATGGCGCCCGAGGAGGCCATTTTGCAGATGAACCTGCTCGGGCACACGTTCTTCGTATTCAAGAACCAAGACAGGGACGATGCGTTCAGTGTCGTATACAAACGCAGGGACGGCGGATACGGGCTGATAGCTGACGGCGAGGCGGCAGAGTTCGAAGAATAGCCCATTACGGAACTTTTTTGATTTTAATACGTCATAATATATCGCGCGCATAAATGTTATAAATTTGCTGGCTATCAAAACTTATAAGAAGGGTAAACACTGCCATGCCGGAAGTTATTTCGCCTCAGGCGCCAAGCGGGATTGCGGCGCCGGATAGCGGCACCCCGCGCCCGCCCGGCGGGGGCGGGGTGAAAGCGAAACAGAAAAAGAAGAGGAAAAAGCGCGCCATAAAGGCGATAATCGCCATTGTGATAACGCTTGCGGTCTTGGGCGGCGCGACTTTCGGGCTCTATGAACTGCTGCGCGAGCGGATGCCCGAGGTGTCGATTCTCACGGACATCGTGTCCAGGGGCTCCATACAGAGCATGGTCACCGGCAGCGGGCTGACGCGCGCCCGAGAGTCAGAGTCCATTGTGCTTCCGCTCGGGGGAACAGTTGGGGCGGTGTTCGTGCAGGAGGGCGATCTCGTCGCGGCGGGAGACCCGCTGTACACAATAGACAGCGCCGAGGCGCGAAAGGCCGTAGACGACGCGGACGGGGCCGTACTGGACGCGAACAAGGCCGTCGCGGACGCGCAGGACGCCGTTGAGGACTTGCGCGAGCAGATAGACGAGCTGCGCGGACAATACGAGGACTTAACTGTAAAATCGCCGCACTCAGGGCTGCTGCTCGAGACGCTGCGGCTGCGGGAGGGCGACGGCGTAGCGGCAGGGACAAAAATAGCCACACTTGTAGACGAGGACGTCATGCTGCTCACTTTGTACTTCAGCTACGCGTATCAAGGCGAGATATCGGTAGGGCAGTCGGCAGCCGTCTCTATCCCGTCGTCCATGAGCGAGATACCGGGGAGCGTGCGGGAGATAAACTACATAAGGCGCGTCTCCCCGGAGGGGGCGGCGCTGTTCCAGGTGGTCGTGGAGATGAAAAACCCGGGCGCGCTCACGGCGGAAATGCCCGCCTCCGCCACGCTTGTCGGCGCGGGTGGCGAGCGGGTGTACCCGTATGAGGGCGGCGCGCTTGAGTACTCGCGCGTGACGGAGATATTGGCCAAGGCCGCAGGCGAGGTGATAAGCCACTCGCTGATGGATTACGCGCGCGCCGCGCAGGGGCAGGTGCTGCTGCAGCTGGATTCCGACGTGAACGATGCCCAGATCGAATCGCTGCAAAAGCAGATAGAGACGCAGCAAAGGCAGATAGCTGAGCTCCAAAAGCGCGTCGCCGCCGCCGTGGAGACAGCCGACAAGGCGCGCGCTAATTTGGACGATCTCAACGCGTTCGCGCCCATAGGCGGGACGGTGCTCACGTGCTCGCTCAAGCCCGGGGAGACAGTGGAACAGG
>JAITEC010000116.1 GCA_031282225.1 Oscillospiraceae bacterium
AATTTTGTTCGTGGCGTATTTGGGAGCCGCAAAATCCCCCTGGTCGTGGAACTCCTCGCCCGGACTCGTCACGTCGCGGTTCCGCGTCGTCTGCGGCGTGCCCTGGCTCGTCTCGTAGCCGGAGCTTGTGTTGAGCGTGGATCTAGTTATGGCCGCGCCGCCGTTCGGGGTCACTTTCGACTTGTCTAGCAAGGTGTTGGCGCCGCCGGAATATGTCCAGTAGTTCCCCTGCACCTCCGCCTCCACCGTTATGACAACGGTCTGCCCCGCGTTGAGCGCGAACCCCGAGAACTCCAGCCTCTGGGCCCATCTCCCCGTCGAGTTGTCCGCGTACACCACCGGAGTTAGCGCGGGCTCACTCGTCACGGCGCCGAGCTCATATATCGGTTCTTGCAGCTCCGGCCCGTTTGGCCCTTGAACATCAGACTTGACATACGGCGTGTGGCTCGCGTATATCTTCGCGCTCACCGTATGCCTGCCGCTGTCGTAGTACACCTCCGGCGGCAGCAGGTCGGAGAGCCTCACCGCCGTCTGCTGCTGCGCCGCCACGTCAGGGTATATTGACTTAACCGCCGCGTCCGTGGTGTTAGTGTATCTAAACGTATATTTGACCGTGTCCCCCGGCGCCCCGACATTCGGCGCGTCCTCTTTGTTTGTGTAGATGGGTATGCCGACATAGAGTTTCGGCGTGCCGACATACATCTCCTTTGGCTCCGATTTCGGCGGCTCGTTGTTCACGCGCGTATAATGCGCCATCGTTACCTTCGCGTTGCCGATGTTCGTCTCCCAGTAATGCCCCGTCTTGCGGTACTGCGGCCGCACCGTGAGCGGTATAGTTACTGTCGCGCTGCACACCACGGGATTGCCTGTGCTTGTGACCTTCGAGCTGCTCACGCTCACGTGGATAGTATATCGATAGCCTCCGCTGACTGCCACTCTCTCAATTGTATACGTGTACCCCTTGCTGTCCGTATACGTGCCCTTGCCGGGTCCTGTGGTGTTTCGCAAATTGACGCCGCTCACATGGGTGAGGGGCGCTGCCGCCCAGTCGATGTCGTAGTACTCGCTGACCGTGTCGTCCATGCTGAGCACTTCAAACTCCGCCAGGCTGTCGATTATTTTTTTGAACGTTGCCTCGAGATCGCCCGCGCTGTGTACATTGAACATCTTGGGGGTTTCGAGCTTATCCCTAAATGGCTGGCTCCCGGCGAAAGGAGTAGTTACGCCGTTTATCCTCTCTATTGCCAGCGCCTCCGAGCGCTCCGTGAGCACGGAATACATATGCACGAGGTTGCGCATCGCGGTCTGCCCGTTTATGTAGTTGAGCGCGTGGCTGTATGATGTAGACCCATTCTCGCCAAGTTCTACCCTGTTGCCCTGTACGGAACCCGCGCCGTCTCCGCTGAGATACAGCGTGGGCATGCCGTCTGTCATGAATATGAGTACCGGCACGCGCACAACAGTTCCGTTTGACGAATAATACTTCTGCTGCGCGTCTGCGGACTTGAAGAGATCCATGGCTTTCGCGAGGCCGGCCTCCCAGTTCGTGCCCTCGCCGGTGTTGCCGTCGCCGGTGTTGCCGGGATCTGTGGGAAGCCACGGGTAATAGTTGTTGAACGCGTTGTCTATCTGCGCCGTCGTCAGCTTGTCTGTCGTCCACCCGCTGCTTATGACATAGTCGGCGCTCTTGCCGAAACCTATCCAGCTGACTCGGTTGTCCGGGTTTTTTGACTGGAACGTGGTTATGGCCGTCTTCAGCGCGGCTTTCAGGAACACAAGTCTGGGCGCGTGATCCCTGTCATAGCGGTTGTTCGGCGGAGTGCCGCCCCACATGCTGCCGGATTTGTCCGTGACAATTATCAGGTCAAACGCGTACCTGAGCGCTTGGCCTGTCACTTTGCCCGTTATGTCCAGCTTGGCTTTGTAGTTGTATTTATCGGTCCAGTCCGCCGCCTTTATCGCCTCCCACTTGGGATCGTTGACGGTGCCGGTGCCAGACGAGGAGTTCTTTGTCCTCTGGTCTGCGCTGTCCGGGGGCTCGCCGATGAATTGCTGTGCGTCGGCCGGCGCCTGCTCGGCCCATATCGGGATCAGGGACGCCACCATGAGGAGCGCCAATAACAGGCTCAACGCCTTTTTCCCGTATAATCCAAATTTCCGCGTGTTCATTTTACGACCATTCCTTTCCGCTGCGCTACAGACCACAAACCCCGTCGTGTTATCGGAGCGTACCGCCCCCGTTATTATCTGTAATTATGCAAATATTTACTGAACCGGCGAGACCGGCTCAGTCGGCTCGGCCGGAGCGTCGGCGGCCTCCAGCGCCCGGCGGGCCGCCGCGAGCGAGCCGAACGCCGAGGCGTATTTGGCCGACAGATCGTCGCGCATCTCCTCTGCCTCCTGCGTGCCGCTGCCGCGTATCGCGCAAAACGCGGGCAGGCCTTCCAGGTATACCAGCATGACCTCCACGCCGCTGCGGATGTCGGCCTGCGCATCCTCGTCGCGCCACCCGAGCTCCAGCGCCGCCAGCCTGCCGTATATCTCGCGGCGCTTCTCCACGTACTGCGCCGCCTGCTCCCCGTCGGAGAAATCCGTCTGGCCGTCCTCGAGCTCGGCGGCGTCCAGTTCCTCAAAAATCGCCAGGGCCGCCGCCCTCGCCGCGGCGCCGTCGTCCGCCGGCGCCGCCCCCTGCGGCGCCGTAGCGGCGACGGGGGCCGGCGCGGCGCCGTCCGGCACGGCGGCGTCGTGTTCCCCGCACGCCGCCGTGAGAACAACCGCCAGCGCCAAAGCCGATGCGCAAAGGGCGCGCACCGCGCGCTTGAGCCCTCCATGCGCGTCCCCTTTGCCAAAGTAATTCAAAACTTTTATGTTCATAGCGGTATTCTCCCATCATAATTTAGAGTAATTTTGTCAAGATAGCAGGTCACAAACCAGTCCGTACACACAGTGATATTTTTTTATTTTATTTCAAAATCTATTTACCGTTGAACTCCGAGCCACGCGCGGCTCGGTCTTGATATTATATTATACGCGGGATATTCAGTTTTGTTCACGCACCCCATTGCGCATAAGTATCGCATATATAAAGGCGCTCCCCCTCTCTCCCGGCGAAATGTCATGCGTTAATATTCATAAATCAAGTAATAATATGCGATTTTGGCTGTCTGTATGCACGCCAAAATTCATTCTACATTTTCCACAAAATGTATGTGGTGTGTCTATTGTTACATAATTGCCTCGTTTTGTCAAGAGTTTTGTTTGAAATATTTTCAATCGTTTTCAATAGTTTGTCCAATAATTAGTTCGCGCCGATCCCCCGTCCCACAGTTTTCCAGGCTCCAAAAAAACTATATGCAATTTGCGCGCACGATATGCATTAATTATACCATTTTGTATCCATTTATCGGTATATTATGCATTATTTTACACTTATTATTCCATATATTGCCTCTCCGCGCACCGCGTCGGGCACGGAGCGAGGGCGTTTGCAGCGGCTTGACACGGCGCCCGGCAGCTGGTAGAGTAAGCGCGAGAGGTGGTCGCTTGGTTTTCTCCGGTTTCGGGTTTGTCTTTGTATTCACGCCGCTGCTCTTGGCTGTGTACTATTTGCTCCCCGCACGGCAGCGCGCCTGGCGAAACGCTGCTCTGCTCTTGTTCAGCCTGTCGTTTTACGCCTACGGCGGGCTGCGGTACCTCCCCGTCATGCTCGCTTCCATCGCCGCAAACTACCTCGGCGGCCTGCTCGCCGAGCCGGGCGCCCGCCGCAGCACCGGGTTTCGCAAGGCGGCCTTGGCGCTGACGGTCGCCGTAAATCTCGCGGTGCTCGGATATTTTAAGTACGCCGGGTTCTTCACGGAGAACTTGTCGCGCCTGGGACTGCCCGTCCCCGTGTTGCGCGTGGCGCTGCCCATTGGCATTTCCTTTTTCACTTTTCAGGGCATGAGCTACGCCATAGACGTGTACAGGGCCGATGTCCCCGCCCAGCGCAACCCGTTTTATGTGGCGCTGTATATATCGCTGTTCCCTCAGCTCGTGGCGGGCCCCATAGTCCGCTACCGCGATGTCAGCCAGGCGCTGCTGCACAGGCGCGAGAGCTTCGACACGTTTGTGCGGGGCATTGAGCGCTTTATAATCGGCCTGTCAAAGAAAATGCTGCTGGCAAACTCGCTGGGCGCCATAGCCGACGGCGCTTTCTCCGTCCCGGCGGCGCGCCTCGAATCCGCGCTTTGCTGGCTGGGCGCCTTGGCTTATGCCGGCCAGATATACTTCGACTTCTCGGGGTATTCAGATATGGCCGTGGGTCTCGGGCGCATGTTTGGCTTTGAGTTCATGGAGAACTTCAACTACCCGTATATCGCGCGCACTGTCACGGACTTTTGGCGCCGTTGGCACATCTCGCTGTCAAGCTGGTTCCGCGACTACCTGTACATACCGCTGGGCGGCAGCCGGGCGGGCAAGCGCGCACACGTGAGAAACCTGCTTGTCGTGTGGGCGCTCACGGGCTTCTGGCACGGTGCGCAGTGGAGCTTCCTGCTCTGGGGGCTATGGTTCGCGCTGCTGCTGCTCATCGAGCGGCGGGCGCGCCTGTTCGCCGCTCCCGCCGATACCCGCGAGGCGAAAGGTCGGCGCCGCGCCCGCACCCTCGTCTCGGTCGCGCTGCATATATATACCATGCTTGCCGTCACTTTAGGCTGGGTGCTGTTTCGAGCGGACGGCGCCGCCCATGCCGCCTCCTATGCCGCCGCGATGTTCGGCGCCGCCCCCGGCGGGTTCGCGAGCTCCAGCGCGCTCTATTACCTCGTCGAGTACCGCTGGGAACTCGTTTGCGCCGTGGTTGCGGCGCTGCCCGCCGCGCCCGCCATAGGGCGCGCGCTCAGCGCCCGCGAGGGCTCGCCCGTCGCCGCGTTCCTTCTCTCCTGGGGCCGGCGCGGCCTCCTGCTGCTCCTGTTCGCGCTGTGTGTGCTCAGGCTCGTCTCGTCCGGCTACAATCCTTTTATATACTTCAATTTTTGAATATTCGGAGCATTTTTTATGGACAAGTGGTCAAAAATAGCCCTTGCCGCGTGTTTTCTCGCGGCAGTATTCGCCGTTCCGGCTCTCTTATTCGCCTACGGCAGGCACGGGGACGGCATCGCGTTCTATGAAAACCGCCCAAAGGCCGCGTCTCCCGCTCTCACGGCGGACGGCTTGCTCGACGGCAGCTATTTCGGCGGCTGGGAGAGCTGGCTGTCCGACCGCGTCGCCGGGCGCGAGCGGCTGCTGCGATACGGCGCGCTGCTCGACTACGCCATACTGCGCCGCCCCGTGGTAAACGGCACGGTTGCCGCCGAGGGCGTGCTCCTGCCGTTTCACGGGTACCATGAACACGACGCCGGCGCCGCCGAGGGCGACATAACTGCCGCTGCCGGGGGTCTGGGTCGCCTGGCTTACCTCGCGGAGGGCATAGGCGCGCGTTTTTACTATGTCGGCGTCCCGGAGCAGGGCAGCTTTTACGCCGGCGATTACCCGGGCTATTTGGAAAGCGACGCCTCGTACGTCGCCGCGGCCCGCGCGGCCATGTCGGCACAGCTGACGGCGCGCGGCATAGGGTATATAGACATGTCCGCCGTTTTCACCGGCGGCACACAGCCCGCGCCGTACGCTGCCACGGACCACCACTACAACTACTTCGGCGCCTATGGCACATACCGCCAAATCATGTCGCGGCTCTCCGCCGACGGCTTGGAGGTGCCTGTGATAGGGCCGGAGGACATAGATATAACCGCGCTGCCCAACAGTTTTGTCGGCTCCCATAACAGGCGCCTTTGCATGCTGTTCAAAAACCCCGATCCGCTCTATATCGGCACCTTGCGCAGCGCAGTCCCCTTCACCCGCGAGGACAACGGGGGATCCTCGCCCCCCGTCGTCTACGCGCTCCCGGCCGACAGCGCCACGCCCGTCACATACAACGTGTACATGGGAGGCGACGTGGCAGAGACCATAATCCGCACCGACCGCCCCGAGCTGCCAAATCTCCTCA